>NZ_JBIAUE010000001.1:749164-774280 GCF_042892615.1 Streptomyces sp. NPDC001750
GGTGCCGTCAGGAGTGGCCGAGGTCCTCCGTGGGGGTGTCCGGCTCCGCCGGGACAGAACCGGAGTCCCGGGCCGGGCGCAGCGGGTACTCGTCCACCTGCATCGTGTCCAGGGCGTGCGGCGCCGGCTTGGGCGGCTTCGGCATGACCGCCGCCTCGGAGTGCCCGCCGCATCCGTACGACAGGGACACCACGTGTCCGTCCGCCGGACCGAACTCGTTGGCGCACACACCGAACGCCTGTCGCAGCGAGCCTGCCAGCGGCACCAGGAACGCGCAGGTGACGCAGCTCGCCGGGGCGGCCTGGGCCATCGGCGTCCGCGCGCCGAAGCCCTCGTCCCACCGGTCGGCCGCCGAGCGCAGTCCGTACCGCGACAGCACCCGCGCCCGGCGCATCCCGAGCTCGTCCGCGACCGCAGCGATCGCACCGCGGTTCGTCGTCGCGGGGCGGGTCGTCAGCTCCGCGTCCTCCGTGTCGACGAGGTCGGCCATCTCCTCGGACACCTCGGAGACCGCGGAGTTCGGCGGCGGCTCGTCCTCGCCGGTGTAGCCGGGCTCCAGGCGGATGTCGTCCGCCTCGGTGGGCAGCAGGTCGCCGGGCCCCATGTCGCCGGGGCGCAGACGCTCGCTCCACGGCACCCACTCCGGGGCGAGGAGCGCGTCGCTGCCGGGCAGCAGAACCGTCTCATCGAGGGTGACCTTCTTCGCACGGGACGCCCGGGCGACGGTCACCGCCCAGCGCCAGCCCCGGTAGCCGGGCTCCTTGCACTCGAAGAAGTGCGTGACGACCCGGTCTCCCTCGGAGACCACGCCCACGTGCTCTCCGACGACCCCCGGCGCGGCCGCTTCCTCGGCCGCCGCGCGGGCCAGGTCCACCGCCTCGACGCACAGACGGTCGGGGGCAGGGGTACGGGCCGTACGCCTTCGCGTCGTCACAGCACTCACAGGTCTCGCTTCTCTCCTACGCCAGTCTCACGGGCGCGCCTGCACATCCATCGATTTCGGCCGTGGCGGGTGCGGGCGGAGCGGACCTGGGGGCCGCGTCGACGTCCGCGCCCGTCGTGCCTGCCTCGGGCGCACCTTCTGCTATCCATTCTGCGGGATCGCCGATAGGCGCGCCGCCGAGAGCAACCGCCGGTGGCGCGCTACGCACGCTACCCCCTTCGTCGTCCCCCGCCCACCTGCCCGTCCCGAACCGGGGGGTGCGCGGCAGGGGACGGGCCGGACGTACGTCCGGGGCCGCACACTGGCCCGACAGGGCGGAGTGCGTCCGCGCCCCGGGCCGGTCCCGGTTCGCGGCCACCCTCGGCGGGGCACTATGACGGGGTGACTTCCGCCCGGTCGCACCAGGATCCCGGCCCGTTCCGCAGGACGGGGCGGGCGGTCGGCCGTGCCCTTCGTTCCCCTTTCGCCGGTGCCGCCCGGGGCATCCGGAGGGTGACGCACGCGCACGGTGCCGGGGAGTCCGGTCTCGGCAAGCTGATCGAGCTGCACGCCGTGAACGGCGCGGGCGACGTGATGATCACGGTGGCGCTCGCCTCGACGGTGTTCTTCGCCGTGCCGACGGACGAGGCCCGCGGCCGGGTCGCGCTGTACCTCGCCGTCACGATGGCGCCCTTCGCGCTTCTCGCACCCGTGATCGGTCCGCTGCTGGACCGGCTGCCCCATGGCCGTCGGGCCGCGATGGCGGCGGCGATGCTGACCCGCGCGGTGCTGGCGCTCACCATGTCGGGCGCGGTCGCCACCGGCGGCCTGGAGCTGTATCCGGCCGCGCTGGGCGTGCTGGTCTGCTCCAGGGCGTACGGGGTGGTGCGCAGCGCGGTGGTGCCGCGGCTGCTGCCGCCCCGCATCTCCCTGGTGAAGGCGAACGCCCGGGTCACGCTCGCCGGACTGCTGGCGACGGGTGTGGCCGCGCCGATCGGGGCCGGGCTGCAGTTCGTCGGTCCGGCCTGGCCGCTGTACGGGGCGTGCCTGGTCTTCCTCGGCGGGACGGTCCTCGCCTTCACGCTGCCGCACGAGGTCGATTCCTCGAAGGGCGAGCGCAGGGCCCGGCTGGTGCCGCCGTACGGCTTGCTGCCCCCGCGCCCCCGGGTGGAGCGGAAAGGACACGAAGGCCGGGAGGAGGAGTGCGGGACGGACCGGGCGACGGATCCGGGGAGGAACGGGCGCTGTGCTCGCGGGCGAGGACTCCTGGGCCGGGAGCGCAACGGCGAGCGGCGGCCCGGACTGCGGTCCGTGGGACCTGCCGTGCTGAACGGGCTCCAGGCCAACGCCGCCCATCGCACGCTGTCCGGCCTCCTCATCTTCTTCCTGGCGTTCCTGCTGCGCGACCAGCCGCTCGCCGGTCAGAACGCCGCCGTCTCGCTCGGCATCGTCGGCGTGGCGGCCGGGCTGGGCAACGCGCTCGGCACGGCGGTCGGGTCCTGGGTCCGGGCCCGCAGCCCCGAGGTGATCGTCGCCTCGGTCCTGGCCCTGGCCCTGGGGGTCGCCGTGCTCACCGCGCTCTTCTTCGGCGCCGTCACGCTCGCCGTGCTGAGCGCGACGGCCGGCTTCACCCAGGCCCTGTCGAAACTCTCGCTGGACGCGATGATCCAGCGGGACGTGCCCGAGGAGGTGCGGACGTCCGCGTTCGCCCGCTCCGAGACGGCGCTCCAGATGGCGTGGGTGGTCGGCGGCGGCATCGGCATCGCCCTCCCCCTCAACGGCGTACTGGGCGTGTCGGTCGCCGCGGGCGTTCTCGCCCTCGGTGCCGCCACGTCCGTACGGGGGCTGCTGGGCGCCGCCAGACGCGGCTCGCCGCACCCCCGCGTGGCGTGAGACGGGGCGACCGATAGCCTTCGGCTCATGACCGTTGCGTTCTTCTCCGGTAAGGGCCGTCGAATCGGCGTCGCTCTTGGTGCCGTGTCCGCGGGACTCCTTGTCCTCTCCGCCTGCGACAAGCCGACGCCGCTCGCGACCGTAACGGTCGGCGGCGACTCGGTGAGCTCCGAGGCGGCCTGCTACAACGACGGCAAGCCCCTCAAGACGTCCGAGATCAAGAGCTGCCTCAACAAGAAGGCGGAGAAGACCGTCGAGGTCGCGATGGACGACAAGGTCCGCTTCGGCGTCGACCCGGAGATCGCCGAGCACGGCTGGACCCTGTTCATCAACGGTCAGCAGGCCGAGCAGGAGCCGTACAAGAAGACCTACCGGTCCATCCCGGGCAGCGCCTTCTTCTCCAGCCAGACCGGCGAGACCACGAACAGCACGCAGGTCAGCATCGTGGAGACGCAGGGCAAGAACCTCACGGGCATCTGGCACTTCGAGCTGAAGAAGACGTCCTGACCCACCCTCTGCCGACCCCCGGCCCCGGAGGGCCTCTCCCCGTGCGTGTGCTCGTCGTGACCGCCGTCCCGGCAGAACGGGACGCGGTCACGCGCGCGTTCGGGGACGGGACACGGGTGACCGTGCGCCGGGTGCCCGGCGCCGAACTCCACCGCGTGCGCGGCTCCGGTGGCCCCGGTGGCCCCGGTGGCCCCGGCGTCGCCATCGATGTGCTCGCGGGCGGCGCGGGACCGGCCGCGGCGGCCGCCGCCACGGCCTTCGGCCTCGCCTCGGGACACGCCTCCGCCATGCCCGGGGACGCCCCCGGACCGACCCCCGGCCCCGGATCCGGGGCCGCGCCGGACGGATCCGTCTCCGGGCCGTACACCCCCGGGTCCGCGCCGCACTGCCTCGCGCCCGCTTCGTACGACCTCGTGGTCTCGGCCGGGATCGGCGGCGGATTCGTACCCGCCGCCCCGGTCGGCTCGCTCGTCGTCGCGAGCGGGATCGTCGCCGCGGATCTGGGCGCGGAGACGCCGGAGGGCTTCGTCCCCGTCACGGGCCTGGGCTTCGGCCGCGACCGGCACGTACCGCCCCGCTCGCTGGTCCGGGACGTGACCGCCGCGACCGGCGCGCTCCCCGGCGAGATCCTCACCGTCTCCACCGTGACCGGCAGCGCGGAGCGCGCCGCCGCCCTGCTCGCCGCGCACCCGCGGGCCGCCGCGGAGGCCATGGAGGGATTCGGCGTCGCGGAGGCCGCCGACCGGGCCGGCGTACCGGTCCTGGAGCTCCGGGCGGTGTCGAACGCCGTCGGCCCGCGCGACCGCGACGCCTGGCGCATCGGGGACGCGCTGACCGCGCTCACCGGGGCGTTCGGGAAGCTTCTCCCCGTACTGGAAGGTTGGACCCGCCATGACCGACACCACGCCTGAGCCGCTCCACGCTCCTCATTCCCCGCTGAGCATCGCCTTCTCGCCGTGCCCGAACGACACCTTCGTCTTCGACGCCTGGGCGCACGGAAGGGTCCCCGGCGCGCCCGCCCTCGATGTCACCTTCGCCGACATCGACATCACCAACGGCATGGCCGAGCGCGGTGAGGGCGACGTCCTCAAGGTCTCGTACGCGGTGCTGCCGTGGGTCCTCGACGAGTACGCGCTGTTGCCGTGCGGCGGGGCGCTGGGGAGGGGCTGCGGGCCTCTCGTCCTCACGAGGGAGCCGGGCACGGACCTGACGGGGCGGACGGTCGCGGTGCCGAGCGAGCGCTCCACCGCGTACCTGCTGTTCCGGCTCTGGGCGGCGGACGTCGTGCCGGGCGGCGTCGGCGAGATCGTCGTCATGCCCTTCCACGAGATCATGCCCGCCGTGCGCGACGGGAAGGTGGACGCCGGTCTCGTCATCCACGAGGCCCGTTTCACGTACCGGAACTACGGGCTGCACAGCCTCGCCGACATGGGCCGGCACTGGGAGGAGACCACCGGGCTGCCGATCCCGCTCGGCGCGATCATCGCGAAGCGGTCGCTGGGCGCGGACACGCTGAAGCTGCTCGCCGAGTCGGCGCGCACCTCGGTACGGATGGCCTGGGACGACCCGGAGGTGTCCCGGCCCTACGTGCTGGAGCACGCCCAGGAGATGGACCCGGCCGTGGCGGACCAGCACATCGGGCTCTACGTCAACGAGTTCACGGCCGACCTCGGCGAGGACGGCTACGCGGCGGTCCGCGGGCTGCTGACCCGCGCGGCGGCCGAGGGGCTGGTACCGCCCCTCGGCCCGGACGCGCTGTCGTTCGTCTGAGGTACACCGGGCGTCCGGGACACACCGGGCGTCCGGCATGCGCCGGACATCCGGGATATGCCGGATATCACACGTCGAGGAATCAGCCGAGAAATCACACGTCGAGCTGGTCGGCGACCGCGCGCAGCAGACCGGCGATCTTCTTGCCTGCCGCCTTGTCCGGGTAGCGGCCCCGTTCCAGCATCGGTGTGATGTTCTCCAGCAGGGTGGTCAGGTCCTGCACGATGGACGCGAGCTCGTCCGGCTTGCGGCGCTGCGCGGCCGCGACGGACGGGGTCGGGTCCAGAACCGTCACCGACAGCGCCTGATCTCCGCGCTGACCTGCGACGACACCGAACTCGACACGCTGGCCGGGCTTGAGCGCGTCGACACCGTCGGGAAGCACGGAGGAGTGTACGAAGACGTCGCCGCCGTCGTCGCGGGAGAGGAAGCCGAAGCCCTTCTCGCTGTTGAACCACTTGACCTTGCCAGTCGGCAAAGCACGCACCCCATCTCAACCCGTATGCCGGAACAAAGCCTCAGCAGGTCAGGCTATCCAGTGGTGGTGCTCCCCTGCTGGCAGCAGCCTCCCCAGGTGGGGCACCCTAGTCAAGCCTGACCATTCGGACCGCTGTCCGGAAACGATGCCTGCGCCGCTCGCCGCAACCCGCGGGGCGGTCCTGTCGCCGTCGGGAACTACCCTGGCGGGGTGAGTACTACACCTCCTGGCGCGGGTGACCGACTGGTCCGTATCGGCGCGATCGTCTTCTTCGTCGGCGCGCTGGCCACTCTGGTCACGGTGGCCCCGCTGTTCCTCGGCACCACTCCACTGCCGCCCGTCGCGTGGTCGCTCTGCATGCTGATGGGCGTCGGCTTCCTGATCGCCGCCGCGGGCGTGGTCCGGTCGGCGCGCGCGGGCTCGCGCGAGCGATAGGGCCGGGGCCTCCGGCGGGTCGTTTCGGCCGGCCCGGCTCCGGACGCGGTACGGTCCGATGCGCGTTCCCCACCTGGGTTCGTCGCTTCAGGAGGCGGAAAGCTCGCTGGTCTCAGCTGGTGACTTACCGGGTTCTACGGGCTGACCAGTGAAAATGGTCAAGTGCCACACTCCCTTGTCCCGGGTCACCGTAATAGTGTCGTTCATGGACCGGCCCGCCTTGTCCTTGGCTGCGAGCCGGGCGCTGCCCACGTCCGGGCCCATGTCGTGGCCGATCTCCAGCCGGCTGATCTTCCACCCCCGTCCGCCCTTGTCGGCGAGGATCTTGTCGGCTTCGCTCCGCGACCAGCTTTCGTCCTTCACGCCACCGATCCGGATGAGGCCAGTGGCGTCGCGCGTGTTCAGAGCGGTGACGTAGTCGTCGACGGCCTGCCGCGCGCCGCCACCCGACGAAGCGGCAGGTGCGGCCTTGCCGTTGTCCGACGAACAGCCGGACAGGGCCAGTAACGCGAGCACGACGGCGGCGATGTGGCGACGGTTCACGCAGGACTCCCTACTTCTTCCTGTGGGGAACGGCAACGTGTCATGTCCGGTGGGCGTACCACCAGGGGCCGCGGGTCGCTGCGGTTTTCGAGCGGTCGGAGCCGCGGGCGACAGCGGTCGCCTGGTAAGGGGGGCTGCCGCCGGACGTGCCGCGCAAGAACGGGTGGCAGTTGGCTGAGCAAGCCAGTGCCGCGACGCCCTGGTCGACGCAGCGGCTACTGGAGGCTGCCCGCTGGAATGATTCTGTTGAATCCCCGCACAGGCCGGGAGCAGCCTCGTCCTCGGAGCAGCGCGGGGCCCGGGGCGTCCGGCCGGATGCGGAAGTCAGTCCTGGCGCTGGCTCTCCTTGAGGGTGCGCACGAAGGCGGCCCAGGCGAACTGGTCACCAACGCGTACATGCACTCCTCGGGGGAGTGTTCCCTGCGCCTGCACGACGCCGGGCGCAACCGTGTCCGGCTGAGCGTGCGGGACACCAACCCGCACATCCCCACACCCTTCCGATGGAGCGCCGAGGCCCCGAAGGAACTCGCCGAGCGCGGACGGGGGCTGTATCTCGTCACCGTCGGAGAGCTGGGGCGCTTACGACCTCGTCCACGATTGGCAGTGGAGGAAGGAGCGGCGTCTGGAGCCTTCGAATCCAAGGCGGAGGAGGGAGTCGGATGGGGTCTCCCCTGCTCGAAAGCAGCTGAGAGCTCGGGGAAGGAGCGTCGGCAACTGACGACAACGCCGGAGGCGGAGGTCCCAGACGCCGCGACGCCGCTGACAATCGTGGACGAGGTCGTTACCCCATGACGACCGGGCTGCCGGGGCAGGGCGGGAAGCTGCTCCGGGTGGAATGCGCGGCAAAGACGGACGATGCTCCGTCGTGCGGCGCCCAGTGAACGGACGATGCTCCGTCGCACGGCACTCGGTGACCCGTCCCGCGCCCCTCGTCCCTCGTCCCGCACCCGCTGGAGGGCCTACGTGCCCTGGACCGCCGCCGCGTACCCGTCCAACCAAGAAGGGAACTCCGTCAGGGACGACAGGACGACGTCCGCCCCCGCCGCCCGGAGTTCGGCGGCGTCGCAGGGGCCCGTGGTGACCGCCACCGACAGGGCCCCGGCCGTGCGGGCACCCCGTACGTCACCGGTGTGGTCGCCCACGTACACGGACGCGCCGTGCACGCGCAGCGCCTCCGCCTTGGCCTCCGCCCACAGGCCGCCGATCAGCGCGTCGGGCTCGATCCCGAGGTGGGTGAGATGAAGTTGCGCGCTGGGGCGGTACTTGGCGGTGACGACTATCGCCCGGCCGCCCCGCTCCCGGATCGCCGCGAGCGACTCGCGGGCGCCCGGCAGGGCGGGGGTCGGGGTGATGGCGTGGGCGGGGTAGATCTCCCGGTACCGGTCGGCGGTCGCCGCGACCGCGTCGGCCGGGAACCAGTTCCTCAGCTCGTCGTCGACCGGCGGACCGAGCCTGCTCACCACCAGATCGGCATCGATCCGTGTGCCCGTCTCGGCGGAGAGTGCCAGGTAGGTGGCCTTGATGCCGGGACGGGAGTCGATGAGCGTCATGTCGAGGTCGAAACCGACCGTCAGCGGGGGCGAGGGCTGGTGCGAAGGCATGGATCCCATTGTCACGGAGGCCACGGAGCGGGGACGTCGCATCCGCCCCGGTCGCCGCGGTCACCCCGACGGTTCCGGCCATCCCCACGCCCCGGCTCACCCCGGTCACCGGGGTCACCGGGGTCACCGGGGTCACCGGGGTCACCCCGACGGTTCCGGCCGTGCCGGTCGCCTGGGGCACCATCGGCCGCCTCTCCTGTCCCGGTCACCTCGGCCGCTCTTGTGTCGCGGCCGTCCCGGACGCCCCAGTGATCCCGATGACCCCGGATTAGGTCCCGATGCCCCCGTACAACCGGTACGGCCCTCGGGCCGCGCGGGGGCGGTGCTTAGACTTAGCCAAGCCTAACTTTGCTTCGCCGCTCGCCCGCCGTCCGATTGGGTCCGATGTCAGCCGCCGCACCACACCGCTCCAGACGCGCACTCGTGACGGCGGCGGCCGTCGCGGCGCTGCTGGTGGCGGTGCTCCTCAGCCTGGCCGTGGGGGCCCGCACCATACCCCCGTCCGAGGTGTTCGACGCCCTGCTGCACGGCGGGGACTCCAACGCCGCCGAAGTCGTCCGGAACATGCGGGTGCCGCGCACCCTGATCGGACTGATGGTCGGCGCCGCGCTGGCCCTGGCCGGCACGGTCCTCCAGGGCATCACCCGTAACCCCATCGCCGACCCCGGCGTCCTCGGCATCAGTCAGGGCGCTTCGGTGGGCGTGGTGCTGGCCATCGCGTACGCCGGGGTCCACACCCTGGCCGGATACGTGTGGTTCGCCTTCGCGGGGGCGGCGATCGCGTCGGTCGCCGTGTACGCAATCGCCTCCGCCGGGCGCGGGGGCGCCACCCCCGTGAAGCTCGCCCTGGGCGGGGCCGCGATCAACGCGCTGCTGCTCTCGGTCACGACGGGGGTACTCACGACCAAGGCGTCCGCGCTGGACGAGTTCCGGTTCTGGCAGGTCGGCTCGCTCGCCGGGCGCGAGTCCGTGGTGGTCGGTCAGGTCTGGCCGTTCCTGCTGGTCGGAGCCGTACTCGTGCTGTCCGTCGCGCGCGGCCTCGACGCGCTGGCGCTCGGTGAGGATGTCGCGAAGGGGCTCGGGCAGAAGGTCGCGACGGTACGGATCGTCGGCGGTGTCGGCGCCACCGTGCTGACCGGTGTCGGGGTGGCGGCGGCCGGCCCGATCGCGTTCATCGGCCTCGCCGTCCCGCACATCGCCCGTGCGATCGTCGGCGCCGACCACCGCTGGGTGCTGCCGACGGCGGCACTGATCGGCCCCGTGATGCTGCTCGTCTCCGATGTCATCGGCCGTGTCCTGTTCCCGCCGAGCGAGGTCCCGGCCGGCGTGATGACGGCACTGATCGGCGTCCCGTTCCTGGTCACCCTGGTGCGCCGTAAGGCGGTGCCCGCATGAGCGCGCGGTCGTCGGTCGAGGCGCGGCCCACCGGTCGCCGGATGACGCCCACCGGGTACCACGTGGTGCGGATCGGGGCGCGCGGCCGGTTCCTGCTGCACCGGCGGGCCCTCGCCGTCGCCACCGGTCTGCTCGTCCTGCTGGCCGCCGTCTGCGTCGCGTACCTCTGCGTCGGCGAGAGCTTCGTGGCGCCCGGCGAGGTCATGAACGTGGTCCTTGGCCGGCCGTCCCCGGACGAACTGGTCGTCGGCACGCTGCGGCTGCCACGCATGGTGGTGGGGCTGCTGGTCGGGGCCGCGTTCGGGATCGCCGGTGCGCTGATCCAGACCGTCGCCCGCAACCCGCTGGCCAGCCCCGACATCATCGGCATCAGCCAGGGGGCGAGCGCGCTCACCGTCGGCGCGATGACGTTCGGCATCACGTCGTACACCGTGCTGCCGTACCTGTCCGTCATCGGCGGAGTGGCCGCGGCGGCCCTCGTATACCTGTTCGCCTGGCGCGGCGGACTGCACGCCACCCGCTTCGTGCTCATCGGCATCGGCTTCGCCATCGCGCTGCGTTCGGTCACCACCCTGTTCATGACGAAGGGCGACTACCTGGTCGCCCAGCAGGCGAAGATCTGGATGACCGGGTCGCTCAACGGCCGCGGCTGGGCCGAGGCCGCGCCGATCGGCTGGACGCTGCTGATCCTGCTGCCCGCGGTGCTGTGGGCGGCGCGGGCGCAACGCCCCGTCTCGCTGGACGACGACACCGCGACCGCTCTCGGGGTACGGCTCGGCCGGGTACGGCTGGGGCTCGTCGCCCTCGGCGTGGTCCTGGCGTCCGTGGCGACCGGGACGGCCGGACCGGTCGACTTCGTGGCCCTGCTCGCCCCGCAGATCGCCCGTCGGCTGACCCGTACCGCGCAGATCCCGCTGCTGTGCTCGGCACTGCTGGGCGCGCTGATCGTGGTGGCCGCGGATCTGCTGGCCCGCAGGCTCTTCTCCCCCACCGAGCTGCCGGTGGGTGTTCTGACGGCGGCGGTCGGCGCCCCGTATCTGATCTGGCTGATCATCCGCGGTCATGGCGGCGGTCACGGCCGTAGTGGAGGTACCGCATGAGCTCGACCCGTACGCCCGACGCGTCGAACGCGCCCGACGCTCCCGGTGACGCGGCGGCCGTTCCTCCCGAGGGCGCGGCGGCCGTTCCTCCCGAGGACGCGGCGGCCGTCTCCGGTGGGGCGGGGGCGACCGAGGCCACCAGTCGGCTCACCGCACGCGGGCTGACCCTCGCGTACGAGGACCGCACCGTCGTACGCGATCTCGACCTGGCCGTGCCCGACGGCCGGGTCACCGTGATCGTCGGCCCGAACGCCTGCGGCAAGTCGACCACCCTGCGGGCGCTCGGCCGACTGCTGCGGCCGAGCGGCGGATCGGTGTTCCTCGACGGCACCGAACTGTCGAGGATCCCCACGCGGCGGATCGCCCAGTCGATCGGGCTGCTGCCGCAGACCCCGGTGGCACCCGAGGCGATCACCGTCTCCGATCTCGTCGCCCGCGGCCGACAGCCCCATCAGCACTGGTGGCAGCAGTGGTCGGAGGAGGACGAGCGGGCGGTGACGGAGGCGATGGAGCGCACCGACGTCAGCGCGCTGGGCGACCGGTCGGTGGACGAGCTGTCGGGCGGTCAGCGCCAGCGGGTGTGGATCGCGATGGCGCTGGCCCAGGAGACCGACCTGCTGCTGCTCGACGAGCCGACCACGTACCTCGACATCGCGCACCAGGTGGAGGTCCTGGACCTGGTGCGGCGGCTCACCGCCCCCGCGGCGGACGGCGCCCGGGGCCGGACCGTCGTCACCGTGCTCCATGACCTCAACCAGGCCGCCCGGTACGCGGACCACCTGGTCGCGATGAAGGCGGGGCGGATCGTCGCCGAGGGGCACCCGAAGGACGTGGTCACCGCGGAGCTCGTGCGCGAGGTCTTCGGACTGGACGCGGTGATCGTCCCGTGTCCGGTGACCGGTTCGCCGCTCGTGGTGCCGGGTGCGCCCTGGCAGCCCGTTGCGACGCCGTGAAGGCACGGACCTCGGCGGCCCTGCGGACCGTGCCCTGTACGGGCCGTCCCGCACGAGCCGGGTCCGTAGGAGTCGTGTTGTACGTGTCCGGTCCGTACGTGTCTGGTCCGTACGTGTCTGGTCCGTACGTGTCCCGTCCGTACGTGTCTGGTCCGTACGTGTCCCGTCCGTAGGGGTCGTGTCCGTACCAGCCATGTCCGTCCGCGCGGATCGCTGCCTACGCCCGCACCCGTACACGTGCCCGTAACGGCGCTCGCGCCCCTGTCCGTACCGGCGAGCACCCCACGCTCGACATCCTCGATGAAAGGCCGACCATGACCACCCTCACCCGGCGCCGGGGTCTCTCCCTCGGCACGCTCGCCCTGACCGGCGCGCTCGCGCTCTCCGCCTGCGGTTTCTCAAACTCCGGCAGCTCCTCCGATTCCGGTGGTGACGCCGCCTCCGCCAAGACCCACACCGTCAAGACGGCCATGGGCGACGTGAAGGTCCCCGTGAACCCCCGGCGCGTCGTGGTCCTCGACACCGGTGAGCTGGACTCCGCGCTCAGCCTCGGCGTGCGGCCGGTCGGCGCGACGCACTCGGCGACGGAGGACGGCTTCCCCACCTACCTGCCCGCCGAGAAGACCAAGGGCATCGAGGTGGTCGGCGAGATCGCCAACCCCAACCTGGAGACCGTCGCCTCGCTGAAGCCCGACCTGATCCTGACCAGCAAGGTCCGTGACGGCGACCGTTACGAGCAGCTCAGCGCGATCGCCCCCACCGTGATGACGGAGTCCACCGGCTCCGCCTGGAAGCAGAACTTCCAGCTGCACGCGCAGGCTCTCGGCAAGGAGAACGAGGCGAAGAAGGTCGTCGCCGCGTACGACGCCCATGTCGCGGAGGTCACGAAGGCGCTCGGCGGCAAGGAGAAGGCCGCCGCGACCGAGGTCAACTTCGTCCGGTTCGTCGAGGGCGCCGACATCCGCATCTACGGCAAGCAGAACTACATCGGCTCGATCCTCGGCGACCTCGGCCTCGGCCGCCCGGCCATCACCGACAAGGCCAAGGACGGCTTCTCGTACGACGTGTCCCCCGAGAAGATCGACCTCGCGGACGCGGACGTCATCTTCACGTCGACGTACGGCAGCCCGGAGAAGGCGGGGACGAAGAAGACGATGGACGGCGGTCTGTGGAAGGGGCTGAAGGCGTCGAAGGCCGGAAAGGTCTTCGAGGTCGACGACCGCCTGTGGATCGCGGGCATCGGCTACACGGCCGCGGACAAGATCCTCGACGAGCTGCGGACGGACATGACGAAGTGACGGCGGACCGGCGCGCTGCCACGCTGCCATGCTGACGCGGTGACGCGGTGACGCGGTGACGCGGTGACGCGGTGACGCGGTGACGCGGTGACGCGGTGACGCGTCAACAAAATAGCGGGCGGACCCGGCCCGCGTGACCTGTCGGGCCGTGTGGTCCGTGGGACCCGTGCGGTCCATGGGGCCCATGCAGACCATGCCGCCCATGCGGTCTGCACGGTCTGCGGAGCCCACGTGAACGACACGGGGGTCGACCCGCGTGGCTGGCCCGGCCCCCGGCCTCTGCGGCTCGGGGCCGGGCCGCCCGTGCTCGCCCGGCCCGTCGGCCTCACCCGGCCCGTCGACGCGCCCGCCACACCAGGAACGCCGCCGAGGCCACCGCGGCCGTCCGGACCATCACCGGCCACATCCCGCTCATCGCCTCCGCCAGGCCGTCCTGCGCGATCGGCTCTCCCCAGCGGCCCTCCATGCGACCCCAGAGCCAGACGATCCCGCCCGCCACGACCACGCCCGGCAGGCCCATCGCCGCCCATTTCGCCTCGGCGCGGGACAGCGTGCGCGAGCCGTACGCGAGCAGCCAGCCGCCCGCCAGGGCCAGCCAGGAGCCCAGCACCGCGCCCGCGATCAGCAGCGCGGCGGCGACCAGCAGCAGGGGGTGGGAGAACCCGCCCCTCCGCGCCGCGCCCTCCTCCGCCTCGCGCGGGGCGCGGCGGAGCAGTCCGAGGAGCCGACGGCGCGGCGGCGCCGCCTCGTCGGGGTCGGCACCCTCGTCGGGGGACTCCTCCTCGTCCACCCCGTCCGCGTGCTCGTCCGTGGCCGTACGGGGGCGTGGGACGGTGTCCCCGGCCGACGGCGGGCGCATCATGGCCGGGATCTCGACACCCCCGGTGAACCCGGGCACGTCGACCCCGGCACCGAAGGGTCCCGGCTCGACCAGCCACCAGTCGGGTTCGCCGCCGGACGGTCCCAGTTCGTCCGTCCCTGCCATGTGCGGCGGCGAGGGAACTCGTCCGGCCATCGGCGGCGGGGCCTCGTGGTTCGCCGGGCCCTCCGGGGCTTCCGGTTCCTCCGGGCCACCGCCCTCGCGCTCCCGGCCGTCCCGGCCTTCCCAGCCGTCGTGGGCGTCCCGGCTCTCCCGCCCCTCCCTGTTTCCCCGACCGCGCCGTCGGTCGTCCGGGCTCTGCGGCCCGGCGGGCGACGCCTCGGCGCCCGGCTCCGTCCCCGTACCGGTACCGGAAACGGCCCGTGCCGCGCCCCTGCCGAAGATGTCCTTCCTCAGCAACCCCCTGCGCGTCTCACGGGGAGGAGCGGGGACAGCATGTTCCGACCGCTCGGGGGGCGGCTCCACCGGTCCGTCGCCCGGCTCGGCGACCGCGGCGACCAGTTCGTCGGGCGTGCCGAGCCTGCCGATGATGCGCCGGACGGCCGCCGGGGTGTCCGCCGACTGCTCACGGCGCTGCCGGTCGATCTCGCCCCGGAGCGTCGACACGAGCCTCATCCGCGTGCCCGAGGGCAGTTGTTGCTGCTGTGCCAGGTCGCCGACCCGGCTCAAATAGTCGTAGACGAGCTGGTCGCTCTCGATCCCCACGCGCTGGTTCCCCTCCTGCCGCCGCCCTGCACCGCCGACGGTAGCGCCCCGACCCGCCCGGAGCGACCGCTACGGAACGCGGGGCGACGCCGGATGGGGGCTCCCCGCCACGGACTACGACTACGGTGGGACGGATGGGGACGACCACACCACCACGGACGCTCGCCGAGGCCCTCCGCGCCCGGGACGACGAGTCGCTGGCGGGGCTGCTGCGTGCCCGCCCCGATCTCCTCACCCCCGTGCCCAACGACATCACCCAGCTCGCGACGAGGGCCGGTACCCGCGCGTCCGTCGTACGGGCGCTGGAACGCCTCGACCGGTTCGCGCTCCAGACCGCCGAGGCGCTCGCCGTGGCCCCCGACCCCGCTTCGTACGGGACGCTGCTCGGCCTGCTCACCGGCGACGGCCACAGCGACGGGCAGGACACCGAAGACCCGGGCACCGGCGCCCGGGACACCGAAGGCCACAACGGCGACGACAAGCGGCAGGACGGCGGACGGCCGCACGGCGACGGTCACGGCGAACGGCACGACGCCGCGCACCCCCGCACCACCGCCGAGGCGCTCACCGAGGCGATCACTGACGCGCTGCCCGCCGCCCTGGGCACCCTGCGCGAACAGGCCCTCGTGTGGGGCGAGGACGACCGGCTGCACCTCGTCCGCACCGCGCGCGAACTCCTCGCCCCGTCCCCGCGGCACCCCTCCCCGACCGGCCTGGGCCCGACCGTCGCGGAGGCCACCGCAGGCATGTCGCCCGGCCGTCTCCAGGAGATCCTGGCCGCCGCCGGGCTGACCGCCACCCATGACCCGGTCTCCGCCGTGGCGGCCCTGACCGGTCTCTTC
Source organism: Streptomyces sp. NPDC001750 (assembly GCF_042892615.1). Taxonomy (NCBI): domain Bacteria; kingdom Bacillati; phylum Actinomycetota; class Actinomycetes; order Kitasatosporales; family Streptomycetaceae; genus Streptomyces; species Streptomyces sp. NPDC001750. Next base: position 764,487 of record NZ_JBIAUE010000001.1, read on the forward strand.
ACCGACCGGGCCGCCATGGCCCGCCTCCTGGACACCGCCCCGGCCGAGGCCCTGTCCGTCCTGGACCGGCTGGTATGGGGGCCGCCGTACGGGGAGGTCACCCCGAATCCCGCCCCGCCCGTGCGGTGGTTGCGCGACCGCGGCCTGCTGCTGCCCGTGTCGGCCCGCACCGTGGTGCTGCCCCGCGAGGCCGCCCTGCATCTGCGGGCCGGACGCGCCCACCGCGCACCGGAGCCGCGGCCACCCGCCGTCGAAGCGGTCGCGCACCGCGATCCCCAGGCCGTGGACAGTGCCGCGGCCGGCCAGGCTTTCCTGGCGGTGTCGACCGTCGAGGAACTGCTGAAGGGCTGGAACGGCGGCGGCCCCGCGACGCTGCGGGCCGGCGGGATCGGCGTACGCGACCTGAAACGGACCGCCGCCGCCCTCGACGTCCCCGAGCCGGTCGCCGCGTTCTGGATCGAACTCGCCTACGCGGCAGGGCTGGTGGCCTCCGACGGGGAGGCCGAGGAACGGTACGCTCCCACGCCCGCGTACGACGACTGGGCCGAACTCCCCGCCCAGGAACGCTGGGCGCACCTCGCCGCCGCCTGGCTCGCCGCCACCCGGACCTCCGGCCTGGTCGGCGGTCAGGACGCCAAGGGCCGGGCCCTGTCCGCACTCGGCCCCGGGCTCGACCGCTCGGCCGCGCCCGAGGTGCGCCACCGGGTCCTCGCGCTCCTCGCCGCCCTGGAGCCGGGCACCGCCCCCGACCCGGGCACCGTCCTCGCCCGGCTCCGCTGGGAACGTCCCCTGCGCGGTGCCGCCGCGTCCCCTTCTCCCACCGGTTCCGGCTCCGACGGGGACACGGGGGACCTGCGGACCCGGATCGCCCTGTGGACGCTGAACGAGTCCGAACTCCTCGGCATCACCGGCCGCGGCGCGCTCGCCTCGCAGACCCGGGCCCTGCTCGCGTCCGGCCCCGCCGAGGCCGCCGCGCTGCTCGCCCCGCTGATCCCCGAGCCGCTGGACCACGTCCTGCTCCAGGCCGACCTGACGGCCGTCGCGCCCGGCCCGCTGGAACGCCCGCTGGCCGACACGCTCTCCGTGCTGGCGGAGATCGAGTCGAAGGGCGGCGCCACCGTCTACCGGTTCACGCCCGGGTCCGTACGTCGCGCCCTGGACGCCGGGCGGTCGGCCGCCGACCTGCACGCGTTCCTCGCCGCGCACAGCCGCACGCCGGTGCCGCAGCCGCTCAGTTACCTCATCGACGACGTGGCCCGCCGCCACGGCCATCTGCGGATCGGCGCCGCCTCCTCGTACGTGCGCTGCGACGACGAGAGCGTGCTGAACGAGATCCTCGCCGACAAGCGCGCGTCCGCCCTGCGCCTGCGCCGCCTCGCCCCCACGGTCCTGGCCGCCCCGGTCGACCCGGCGTCCCTGCTCGAAGGGCTGCGCGACATGGGCTACGCTCCGGCCGCCGAGTCGGCCGAGGGTGATGTCCTGATCACTCGCGCGGGCGCCCACCGCACACCGCCCCGCACAGCCCCCGCCCCCGTGCCCGAGGGCCCCCCGGTCCCCGACACCACCCTGCTCGGTGCCGCGATCCGGGCGATCCGCGCCGGGGACGCCGCCGCGACGGCGCCCCGCAAGGAACGGGACCAGGACGCCGACGCGCCGCCCGCACCGCCCGGCTCGCTGCCCCGCACGTCCGCCGCCGAGACCCTCGCCACCGTCCAGGCCGCCGCGCTGACCGGCTCGGCGCTCTGGATCGGCTACGTCAACGCCGAGGGCGCCGCCAGCCAGCACGTCATCGCCCCGGTGAAGGTCGAGGGCGGCTACGTGACGGCCTACGACCACACGGCGGACGGCGTCCGCACGTACCCGCTGCACCGCATCACGGGCGTGGCCGAACTGGCCGACGATGCGAGGCCGTGAGCACCGACGGGTGCCTGGGAAGGCATCCGTCGGGCACGCCGCGCGCTCTGGAAACCCGGTGCCTCAGCCGCGCCGCGGCGTCCTGCTCCTTGATCTCCAGTCCGGACACACCGAGATCCGCGAAGCGGAGCAGGGCCATGGCGGATTCCGCCGTATGTTCCGCGCCGTCGGCGAGACACAGCCGCACGGTGTGATCGAGCCGTTGCGGAAAGTCGCGGTCCGTCGCCATCCTCAGCCCGTCTCCGAACCAGCGGAACACCTCGCGGAGCTGTTCGTGTCCCTGCGCCGCCGCAACCGACAAATAGAGACTGTTCGGCCTCAGGAGTTCGGCAATCAGCTTGCGTCGCCCGGTGAGCCACCGCCCGAAGAGGACCTTGTCATCGGCTCCGCGCTCGTAGAGACGGCGCCGATGGCCTTCGGGGTAGTAGTAGAGCCACTCCTCAGTCACTCGGTCGTCGTCGACCGAGAAGCCGAACTGATGGCGTACTCCGGCCACGACGAAGTCGACGGCGAACGAGCTGGGGTAGGAAGAGGCTGCTGATCTGAGGGCGAACGGTCGACGCGGGACTCCGCCGCGGGGATCCCAGCGGCGGAACGATGTCAGCACCGCCGATCGCATCCAATCGAGGGCGTCGATGACGTTCGACTTCCCGGAAGCATTGGTGCCGTACACGGTCGCGACCGGAACCGCGCGGAGTTCACCCGCCCGGCACTCTCGCCTCGGCGCGCTCCGAATGGTGATCGGTAGCGACGAGAGACAGCTCCTGCTCCTCCAGGAGCGAAGCGTGATTCGTGACCTGGAACCGAAGCAGCACAGCAGCTCCTCCAAACATTGAACAATGTCGTTGACCAGGCTTTTTCGTCGATCTTTGACCATGCTGCCCACCGAACGACATCGCATGGCGTTCTCACTCATTCGCTCGGCACGAATCCGGAGCCCATGCAACCGGCGGCCCGTGCAGTGCGCGACCCACGCACCCGGCCCGCACATGCGGCAGACTGGACGTTTGGCCGTTCCCGGCCGCTCCCCGCAGCAGAAAGGGCCGACGCGCGTGACCGGACCCCTCATCGTCCAGAGCGACAAGACACTGCTCCTGGAAGTCGACCACGACATGGCCGATGCCTGCCGTCGCGCCATCGCGCCGTTCGCCGAGCTGGAGCGGGCGCCCGAGCACATCCACACCTACCGGCTGACGCCGCTCGGGCTGTGGAACGCGCGCGCCGCCGGGCACGACGCCGAGCAGGTCGTCGACGCGCTCGTGCAGTACTCGCGCTACCCGGTTCCGCACGCGCTGCTCGTCGACATCGCCGAGACGATGGCCAGGTACGGCCGCCTCACGCTCTCCAAGCACCCGGTGCACGGACTCGTGCTGACCTCCACGGACCGCCCGGTGCTGGAGGAGGTGCTGCGGTCGAAGAAGGTCCGGCCGCTGGTGGGGGCGCGGATCGACCCGGACACGGTGGCCGTGCACCCGTCGGAGCGCGGGCAGATCAAGCAGACGCTGCTGAAGCTGGGCTGGCCCGCCGAGGACCTGGCCGGTTACGTCGACGGCGAGGCGCACCCCATCGAGCTCGACCAGGACGGCTGGGCGCTGCGGCCCTACCAGGAGCAGGCCGTCGAGGGGTTCTGGCACGGCGGCTCCGGTGTCGTGGTGCTGCCCTGCGGCGCTGGGAAGACGCTGGTCGGGGCCGGTGCGATGGCGCGGGCCAAGGCGACCACGCTGATCCTGGTGACGAACACCGTCTCGGCCCGGCAGTGGAAGCACGAGCTGGTGAAGCGGACCTCGCTGACCGAGGACGAGATCGGCGAGTACAGCGGCGCGCGCAAGGAGATCCGGCCGGTCACCATCGCCACGTACCAGGTACTGACGACCCGCCGCAAGGGCGTCTACCCGCACCTGGAGCTGTTCGACTCCCGCGACTGGGGTCTGGTGGTCTACGACGAGGTGCATCTGCTGCCCGCGCCCGTCTTCAAGTTCACCGCCGATCTCCAGGCCCGGCGGCGCCTCGGGCTCACCGCGACCCTCGTGCGCGAGGACGGCCGCGAGTCGGACGTGTTCTCGCTGATCGGGCCGAAGCGGTTCGACGCCCCGTGGAAGGAGATCGAGGCGCAGGGTTACATCGCGCCCGCCGACTGCGTCGAGGTACGGGTCGATCTGACGGACTCGGAACGGCTCGCTTACGCGACCGCGGAGGCCGAGGAGAAGTACCGGTTCTGCGCGACGACCGAGACGAAGCGCAGGGTGACCGAGGCGCTGGTGCGCAAGCACAAGGGCGAGCAGACCCTGGTCATCGGGCAGTACATCGACCAGCTCGACGAGCTGGGCGAACACCTGGACGCGCCGGTGATCAAGGGCGAGACGACCAACGCCCAGCGGGAGAAGCTGTTCGACGCGTTCCGCGAGGGCGAGATCAGCGTCCTGGTGGTGTCGAAGGTCGCGAACTTCTCGATCGACCTCCCGGAGGCGACGGTCGCCATCCAGGTGTCGGGGACGTTCGGCTCGCGACAGGAGGAGGCGCAGCGGCTCGGCCGGGTGCTGCGGCCGAAGGCGGACGGGCACGAGGCCCGGTTCTACTCGGTGGTGGCCCGCGACACGATCGACCAGGACTTCGCGGCGCACCGCCAGCGTTTTCTGGCCGAACAGGGGTACGCGTACCGGATCGTCGACGCCGACGCGCTGCTGAGCGACGGCTGACTCCCGTCCGGGGAGCGGCTGGTCCTCTCCTCGTTACGGGAAGGGCCGGTCCTCTCCTCGCTGCGGGGAGGCGACCGGGTGGTGGCTCGGCGCGCCGCTCAGCGGGTGCGGGTGCGGGTGCGGATGCCCGCCTCCTCGGCGTACTCGCCCATGACGACCACTCCGAAGGCGGCGCGGGCGTAGACCTTGACGGCGCGCAGGGCGTCGCCGAAGCGGTGGGTGCGCGGGTGACCGGTGGCCGCCGCCGCGCCGTGCGCGGGGCCGGTCCTGCGGGGGTTCAAGGTAACGGTGCTCATGTGTTCCATGGTGCTGCGCCCGATGCCCGCGGACATCGGCCCGCGGGCGGAACCGACGGGCGGAACGCGTAGCCCTGGGGTCGTACGCGGTCGTCTCCGCGACGGACCCGCGCGTCCCCAACCCCTACGGGACGCGGCCCGCCGTCCCGGAGACGGCCCGGGTACCGGGAGGCGGCCCCGGGGCGGCGCCGGGACCCCGGAATGGTCCCATCGGCGGCCCTGGCGAAAACCGTTCGCCCCCGACCGGGACGGCCGATACAATCGCCGGTCTGCCCGCCTCCCGCACCGTGGTACCGGCCCGCGCCGGCAGCCGGGGGAGCGCCGCCGACCGGACGGAAACCGGCCGACATCCGTACGCCCGCACCACCGCGTACGTACCCCGTGATCGATCCCCGAGCGGACCGCATCGCCCCACCCCGGCCCGGCCGTACCGTGCCGACCCGTGCCGTGCGAGGGGTGGGCCGCGGTGCGGTCCGCCGTCCTGCGTTGAACAGCCGGAGGCAACACCGTGCCCGCGCACGAACACGAAAGCGTCACCACCGATCCGCTGGTCCGGGAGCGCGCCCATCTCGCCGCGTCCCGCTCCGCGTTGCGCGCCATGCGCGAGGACGTCCAGGCCCTCGACATCAGCGATGTCACCGCGAACTGGGTCAACGCGGCCGTTCTCCAGTCCCAGATCGACGAGCGCATCAAGTCCCTCGCCGATCTCGCCCACGCCCCGCTCTTCTTCGGGCGTCTGGACTATCTGCACGAAGTGGGCGCCGATCAGGCCGAGGGGGCCGAGGGAGAGCGCTTCTACATCGGTCGCCGTCATGTCCACGACGCCGACGGCGACCCGATGGTCATCGACTGGCGCGCGCCCGTCTCGCAGCCGTTCTACCAGGCGTCGAAGAAGGATCCGCAGGGCGTCGGCCGACGCCGCCGTTTCGGGTACACCGGCGGTGAACTGACCGCGTACGAGGACGAGGACCTCACCGATCCGGCGGAGGCCGAACGGACCAGCAGGCTCCTCCAGGCGGAGATCGAACGGCCCCGTGTCGGCCCCATGCGGGACATCGTCGCGACGATCCAGCCCGAGCAGGACGAGATCGTCCGCAGCGGCCTGGGCGGGACGGTGTGCGTCCAGGGAGGTCCGGGGACCGGCAAGACCGCCGTCGGCCTGCACCGGGTCGCATACCTGCTCTACGCGCACCGCGAGCGGCTGGCCCGGACCGGGACGCTGGTCATCGGGCCGAACCGGTCGTTCCTCCACTACATCGAGCAGGTGCTCCCGGCCCTGGGCGAGCTGGAGGTGAAGCAGGCGACCGTCGACGACCTGGTGACGGCGGGCGCGCCGGGCGCCGCGGGCATCGAGGTACGCGGTTCGGACGCGGCGGAGGCCGCCGTCGTCAAGGGCGACGCCAGGATGGCCGAGGTGCTGCGGCGGGCCATCCGTTCGCACGTAACGATGCCGACCGAGCCGGTCGTGGTGGTGCGCGGTTCGCGCCGCTGGCGGGTGCCCGCGTACGAACTGGAGGAGATCGTCGCCGAACTGCTGGCCCGGGACATGCGGTACGGGGCCGCCCACGAGGCGCTCCCGCAGCGCATCGCGCACGCCGTGCTGGTCCGGATGGAGGAGGCGGGCGAGGCGCCCGACGACCGGGTGCAGAACGCGGTGGCCCGCAACCCGGCGGTGAAGGCGGCCGTGAAGGCGATCTGGCCGGCCGTCGATCCGGCCAAGCTGGTGCTGCGGCTGCTCTCGGACGCGGAGTTCCTGGCCACGCACGCGGACGGGCTGCTCACCGAGGACGAGCGGAAGGCGATCCTGTGGGTGAAGCCCGCCCGGAGCGTGCGGTCGGCGAAGTGGTCGGCCGCCGACGCGGTCCTGATCGACGAGGCGCGTGACCTGGTGACGCGGACGCACTCGCTGGGCCATGTGGTGCTCGACGAGGCGCAGGACCTGTCCCCGATGCAGTACCGGGCGGTGGGCCGCCGCTGTTCGACGGGCTCGGCGACGGTCCTCGGCGACCTGGCGCAGGGCACGACGCCGTGGTCCACGGAGAGCTGGACGCAGGCCCTGCGCCATCTGGGCAAGCCGGACGCGGTGGTGGAGGAGCTGACGGCGGGCTTCCGTGTGCCGCGCGAGGTGATCGCGTACGCGTCCCGGCTGCTGCCGCTGATCTCGCCGGGGCTCGCGGAGGTGGAGTCGGTGCGGGAGTCGCCGGGTTCGCTGGAGGTACGGGCGGTGGCCGGTCCGGCGGAGCTGGACGCGGCGGTGCTGGCGGCCTGCGAGGAGTCGCTGACCCGGGAGGGCTCGATCGGGCTGATCGCGGCCGACGCACGCGTTCCGGCGCTGGCCGAGGCGCTGACGGCCGCGGGCCACGCGTATCTCTCGCCCGGTGAGGAGACATCGGCCGAGGCCCGGCTGACCCTCGTTCCGGCGTCGCTGGCGAAGGGTCTGGAGTACGACTACGTCGTGCTGGACGAGCCCGCGGCGGTGGTGGACGGCGAACCGGACACGCGCACAGGGCTGCGGCGGCTGTATGTGGCGCTGACCCGCGCGGTGTCCGGACTGACGGTCGTGCACGCGACGGCGCTGCCGGCCGAGTTGGCGTAACGGCCGGGTACGGAGACCAGTACGGCACGGGACCGGATACGGGGCTGGGTGCGGGACGGGGGCCGGTGCCGGACCGGACACGGACCCGGCACGGGGACAGGGGCCGGTGCCGGACCGGGTGCGGGCGGGGCGGCCCGTGGCCCGTACCCGTCGAAGGCATCCGCCCATCGGGGCACCCGCCCGACGGGTGCCCCTCCCCGCTCACGCGTCGAGGGCCCTCACGCGTCGAGGACCCTCACACCTCGGGGACCGTCACGCGTCGAGGACCGTCCGCCACTCCCGTACCGCCGCCGCGTCCACCGGGCCCGACCAGCCCTGCGGGCGGGCCGCCCCGCCGATGTGCACCGCGTCGATGCCCGCCGTCAGCAGCTCCGGCAGATGGTCCAGACGGAGTCCGCCGCCCACCAGGATCCGCGGCTCGTAGCCGGGTTCGTCCTTGCGCGCCGCCTCGGCGACCAGTGTCGGGATGCCGTCGTCGACGCCCTTCGGGGAGCCCGCCGTGAGGTAGGTGTCCAGACCGGGCAGATCCGCCAGCTGCTTGCGCAGCGCGTCCCGGTCGGCGGCGCGGTCGATCGCCCGGTGGAACGTCCAGCGGCAGCCCTCCAGTGTGGCGACGAGCCGCTCGACGGCGACCAGGTCCGGACCGCCCTCGGCATCGAGGAAGCCGAGGACGAACTCCTCGGCGCCCGCCTCCCGAAGCTCACGTGCCCTGGCCACGAGGACGTCGAGATCACCCGCGGCGAAGCCGTCCGCCAGCCTGATCATCACCCGCAGCGGGATGTCCACCGCCGCCCGGATCTCCGCGAAGGTCGCACAGGACGGGGTCAGGCCGTCCGCCGCCATGTCGGTGACCAGCTCAAGCCGGTCCGCACCACCCGCCTGGGCGGCGACCGCGTCCTCCGCGTCGAGAGCGATCACCTCCAGGACTGCACGGTTGCTCATCGGAACCCAATCCTCCAGGAAGCGGCAATAGGTCAACAGGTCTAGTCCAATGGCCAGCCTACGGGGAGATCCCCCGCGCACACAGCCCGAATGCGAACCGAAGGGCCGTGAGCTCTGACGCATCCCGCCTCCGGACACACACACTCCCGGACGGCCCAGCCATTTCCGCCTTGCGTTTAATAGGGGAGGGGGGTATACCTGAAGGAGTAGGCATACCCCCCAGGGGTATAAGGTCTCCGCCAGGGAGGACATCGTGTCCGCGCATACCGCCACCACCGGCACCGGTTCCGGCACGGCCGCCGGCGCCACCGCAGAGGTCGAGCTCGCGATCGGCGGGATGACCTGCGCCTCCTGCGCGGCCCGCATCGAGAAGAAGCTCAACCGGATGGACGGGGTCGAGGCCACGGTCAACTACGCCACCGAGAAGGCCAAGGTCAGCTACCGGGGCGAGGACATCTCCGTACAGGACCTGATCGCCACCGTCGAGAAGACCGGTTACACGGCGCACGAGCCCGCTCCCCCGGTACGCACCGAGGAGGGCTCCCCCGCCGCGGACGCGGAGGGCGACGAGCTGCGGCCGCTGCGGCAACGGCTGGTCACCGCCGTCGCACTCGCCGTGCCGGTGATCGCCCTGTCGATGGTTCCGGCGCTCCAGTTCGACTACTGGCAGTGGCTCGCGCTGACGCTGACGGCTCCGGTCGTCACGTACGCCGCCTGGCCGTTCCACCGGGCCGCCTGGACCAACGCCCGGCACGGGGCGGCGACGATGGACACGCTGATCTCGGTCGGCACCTCGGCCGCGTTCCTGTGGTCGCTGTGGGCACTGTTCTTCGGTACGGCCGGGATGACCGGCATGACCCACCCCTTCGAGCTGACGATCGGCCGCACCGACGGCGCCGGGAACATCTACCTGGAGGCCGCCGCCGGGGTCACTGCCTTCATCCTCGCCGGGCGCTACTTCGAGGCCCGCTCCAAGCGGAAGGCGGGCGCGGCCCTCAAGGCGCTCCTCGAACTGGGCGCCAAGGAGGTCACCGTGCTGCGCGGCGGCCGTGAGGTGACCGTGCCGACGGCCGAACTCCAGGTCGGCGACCGCTTCCTGGTCCGCCCCGGCGAGAAGATCGCCACCGACGGCATCGTCGTGGAGGGCGCCTCGGCCGTGGACGCGTCGATGCTCACGGGTGAGTCGGTGCCGGTGGAGGTCGGTGTCGGCGACTCGGTCACGGGGGCCACGCTCAACGCGGGCGGCCGACTGGTGGTCGAGGCGACCCGGATCGGCGCCGACACGCAACTGGCCCGGATGGCCAGGCTCGTCGAGGACGCGCAGAACGGAAAGGCGGCGGCACAGCGCCT
>NZ_JBIAUE010000002.1:0-122749 GCF_042892615.1 Streptomyces sp. NPDC001750
GCGTTTCCGACTCTATCAGACTCTTTCGTGTCCGATTCCCGGTCGAAGCGGGTTCGCCTTCCGGGTCCCACGCTTTCGCGCTTTTCCCTTTCGGCTTTTCCAACCTTACCAGATTCTTTTTCCGTCCCGTTTCCGGTCCGAATTTCAATTCCGGTGGCCGTTGGATGGCCTTCGCCTTTCGGCGGGCCCGACTTTATCAGAGATTCTGAGTCGGAATTCCGCCGCGCTGCAGAGGCCACGGGCACAAGGGTGCTCGTGGTGTTGTGCGGTCGGACGGAGCCGTAAACGTACTGGAGCGGGGTGCCGCGATGCAAATCGGGGCACCCCGCTCCAGGATTCGCGTGCGCCGGTCAGACCTCGACGACGACGGGAAGGATCATCGGGCGCCGACGGTAGGTGTCCGAGACCCACTTCCCCACCGAGCGACGGACGAGCTGCTGGAGCTGGTGCGGCTCCATCACCCCGTCCTGCGCCGACTTGTTGAGCGCGTCCTCGATCTTCGGCACGACGGCGTCGAACGCCGCGTCGTCGATGCCGGATCCGCGGGCCTGGATGTAGGGACCGCCCGTGATCTTGCCGGTGGTGCTGTCGACGACGACGAAGACCGAGATGATGCCCTCGTCGCCGAGGATGCGGCGGTCCTTGAGGGAGGTCTCGGTGACGTCGCCGACCGAGAGCCCGTCGACGTACACGTAACCGGCCTGGACCTTGCCGGCGATCCTGGCCCTGCCGTCGACGAGGTCGACGACGACGCCGTCCTCGGCGATGACGATGTGGTCCTTGGGCACGCCGGTGAGGGCGCCGAGTTCGGCGTTGGCCCTCAGGTGACGCCACTCGCCGTGCACCGGCATCAGGTTCTTCGGCTTGCAGATGTTGTAGAAGTACAGCAGCTCGCCGGCCGAGGCGTGCCCGGAGACGTGGACCTTGGCGTTGCCCTTGTGGACCACGTTGGCGCCCCAACGACTCAGACCGTTGATCACGCGGTAGACCGCGTTCTCGTTGCCCGGGATCAGCGACGACGCCAGGATCACGGTATCGCCCTGGACGATCCGGATCTGGTGGTCACGGTTGGCCATCCGGGACAGCGCGGCCATCGGCTCGCCCTGGGATCCCGTGCAAACCAGCACGACCTCGTCGTCGGGCAGGTCGTCGAGGGTCTTGACATCGACCACCAGGCCCGCGGGGACCTTCAGATAGCCCAGGTCGCGGGCGATGCCCATGTTGCGCACCATCGAGCGTCCGACGAAGGCGACCCGGCGGCCGTACTCGTGGGCGGCGTCGAGGATCTGCTGGATGCGGTGCACATGGCTGGCGAAGCTCGCCACGATGATGCGCTTGTGGGCGTTGGCGAAGACCGTGCGCAGGACGTTGGAGATGTCCCGCTCGGGCGGCACGAAGCCGGGGACCTCCGCGTTGGTCGAGTCGGAGAGCAGCAGGTCGATGCCCTCCTCGCTCAGCCGGGCGAACGCGTGCAGGTCGGTGAGCCGGCCGTCCAGCGGGAGCTGGTCCATCTTGAAGTCGCCGGTCGCGACGGCCATGCCCGCAGGGGTGCGGATGGCGACCGCGAGGGCGTCCGGGATGGAGTGGTTGACCGCGACGAACTCGCAGTCGAAGACGCCGATGCGCTCGCGCCGGCCCTCCTCGACCTCGAGCGTGTACGGGCGGATGCGGTGCTCCTGCAGCTTCGCCTCGATCAGCGCGAGGGTCAGCTTGGAACCGATGAGGGGGATGTCCGGCTTCAGGCGCAACAGATACGGGACACCACCGATGTGGTCCTCGTGGCCGTGCGTCAGGATGATCCCCTCGACCTCGTCGAGGCGGTCCCGGATCGTGGTGAAGTCCGGCAGGATCAGGTCGACTCCGGGCTGCTCCTCCTCCGGGAAGAGGACACCGCAGTCGACGATGAGCAGACGGCCGTCGAACTCGAAGACCGTCATGTTGCGGCCGATCTCACCGAGGCCACCGAGCGGGGTGACGCGGAGGCCGCCCTTGGGGAGCTTCGGCGGGGCGCCGAGTTCGGGGTGCGGATGACTCAAAAGACTCTCCTTACCACGCGCGCCACGTACCGCTTGGGCACGTGGCGCGCATGTCATTTCGTGCACTTGCTGTTGTCTGTTGTGTTGCTCTTGAAAGTTTTCTTCTTTTATTCAGTTGTGAAGTCCGTGATCAGAGCTCCACCCCGCCGGCGGCGAGATCGATCTTGAGCTGTGCCGTCTCCTGCGCGGTGAGCTCCACCATGGGCAGGCGCAGCGGGCCGCCGGGAAGGCCCTGGAGCGCCAGCGCGGCCTTGGTGGTGATCACACCCTGGGTGCGGAACATGCCGGTGAAGACGGGCAGGAGCTTCTGGTGGATCTCCGCGGCCTTCTGGACGTCGCCGCCGAGGTACGCCTCGATGAGGGCACGCAGCTCGGGGGTGACGATGTGGCCGACGACGGAGACGAAGCCGACGGCGCCGACGGAAAGGAGCGGCAGGTTCAGCATGTCGTCGCCGGAGTACCAGGCGAGGCCGGACCGGGAGATGGCCCAGCTCGCGCGGCCGAGGTCGCCCTTGGCGTCCTTGTTGGCGACGATGCGGGGGTGCTCGGAGAGCCGAACCAGCGTCTCCGTCTCGATGGGCACACCGCTGCGTCCGGGGATGTCGTAGAGCATCACCGGCAGTCCGGTGGCGTCCGCGATGGCCGTGAAGTGGCGGAAGAGGCCCTCCTGCGGCGGCTTGTTGTAGTACGGCGTCACCGCGAGCAGGCCGTGCGCGCCGGAGCGTTCGGCCGTGCGGGCGAGTTCGACGCTGTGGCGGGTGTCGTTGGTGCCGATGCCGGCGACGACATGGGCCCGGTCCCCCACCGCTTCCAGGACCGCCCTGACGAGCTGGTCCTTCTCCGCGTCGCTGGTGGTCGGGGACTCGCCGGTGGTGCCGTTGATGATCAGGCCGTCGTTGCCTGCGTCCACCAGGTGGGCGGCGAGCCGCTGGGCGCCGTCGAGGTCGAGTGCGCCGTCCGCCGTGAAGGGCGTGACCATGGCGGTGAGGACCCTCCCGAAGGGGGTCTGCGGAGTGGAGATCGGAGCCATGGGTAACACGCTACTCGCTGCTCAGGGCCCGTGGACCCCTCGGGGGGACACACCATAGGAGCCCGACACTGCCTGCTCGGGGGTTCAAGCAGTGCCGGGTCCGTTTGATCAGCCTAGATGAACTTCACGAAACGTCGCAATATGGACACCGCTTACGGGGCAACACGTCCATTTTTGTTGAAGGCTGCATGGGTGAGCGGCATGAGCCGAGCCCAGTGCTCCTCCATCCGCTGCCCGACCATCTCGATCTCCCGCTGCGGGAAGGAGGGCACCGTCGCCATCTCGTGCTGGGTGCGCAGACCGAGGAAGTGCATCAGCGAGCGGGCGTTGCACGTGGCGTACATCGAGGAGTACAGGCCGACGGGGAGGACCGAACGGGCGACCTCGCGGGCCACCCCGGCGGCGAGCATCTCCTGGTACGCCTCGTACGCCTGGCGGTAGGAGTCCTCCATGACGCGGCCGGTGAGCTCGTGCTGCGCCTGCGTGCCCTCGACGAACTCGTACTTGCCGGGACGGCCCTGCTGGACGAGCTTGCGCGACTCGTCCGGGACGTAGAAGACCGGCTCCAGCTGCCGGTAACGACCCGATTCCTCGTTGTACGACCAGCCAACGCGGTGGCGCATGAACTCGCGGAACACGAAGATCGGGGCGCTGATGAAGAAGGTCATCGAGTTGTGCTCGAACGGGCTGCCGTGCCGGTCGCGCATCAGGAAGTTGATGAGCCCCTTGGAGCGCTCGGGGTCCTTGGTGACCTCCTCCAGGGACTGCTCGCCGGCCGTGGAGACACGGGCCGCGAACAGGACGTCGGCGTCGCCCGCGGAGTGTTTCACCAGCTCGACGGTGACATCGCTGCGGAAGCTGGGCTTTGCGGCCTCGGGGGTCTCGGTCACCGGCGGGGTCCTTCCAAATCGCGTCGCACGGGCGGCGCCCACTCTACGGGCCGCCACCGACAACGCGGCCCGGAAGGTCCACGCCTGGACTTCTTCGACGAATTCGGCGATTCGGGGCACCAAACGGGCCTGTCGCACGTCTGTCTCAATAGCAGCACCGACCACAGAGTTCAAGGAGAGCTTCCTCATGTTCCGCCGGCGCGAGTCCGTCCCGTTCTCGTTCGTGTCCGAGGCCGACAGGTTCCGCAGCAACGTCACTCCGCCCCCGCGGGAGCCCACCAGCGTCTCCCAGATGGCCGCCCGCTCGCTCGTCGGGCTCACGATCGTCGCGGGTCTCGTCGGCTCCCTGGTGCTGGGCATGCCCGCACTGAGCCCGCAGAGCGAGTCGCACCCCCAGCAGACCGAGGCCGCGACCGGCCGCTGAGCGGCCCGGCCCCGTACAGGCCCCCTCGGGTGGTCGGGCCGGTGATCTCCTCGATAGCCTCACCGGGCACAGCAATCGAGCGTGCTTGTGAGTGAGGATCAGTCGTGCCCCTGCCCTTCCTGACGGCCGACCGCGCGTTTGACGCGAGCGCTGAGGACGTAGCGCTGCCGTTCGACGACCACGACAGCTGGCGGCGCCCGTACCGCCCCGGGCCCTGGCGGGTCGCGGCCGCGGCCTCCCTGCTGCTGCTCGCGTCGTTCGTCCTCCTCGCGGGGATGATCACGGCGTTCGCCGGGGCGGTGTCCGGCGCGGCCGTGTGTCTGGGGCTCGCCGCCGCGGTCATCGCCTCCGCCCTGCGGCTGCTGCGGATGGGCGCCTGGGTGAGCCGGCACGGGGTTCGCCGGGTGGGCTTCCTCTCCACGGCGACGGTGCCGTGGGACCGGGTCTCGGCGATCCGCACGGTTCAGCAGCCGGTGCGGTGGCTGGGATTCCCGCGCACGGTGCAGGGTCAGGCGCTGATCGTCGTCCGCCGGGGCGGCGAGGCCGCGGAGCCGCTGCTCACCGACAGCAACGCGGACTTCCTGGGGCGGCCCGAGGCGTTCGACCGCGCCGCCGACACGGTCGAGGTGTGGGGGGACGAGTACCAGCGGGACCGAGAGCCTGTCGGTTGACCACCGACCGGGCGGCCACGCCCCGGCACGCACGCTCCCGGCGTCACCGGGATGCCCTGATGGGGTCTCCCCTGCTCGAACGAAGCCGAGAGCCCGGGGAAGCCGCTGCGAGAACATCCGGGTGCCGGGGCGGCCGACAGGCCCACTGAGACGCCTGTTCATCGCTCGGGCCCGGCGGCCGTCCACGGCTGCCGGGCCCGAGCCCGTTCGTCACACCCTTCTCAGGCACCGGACGGGCGTGATCCGGCGGCCTTCGCGCCCTTGCCGGGCCGGGCGGGCGTCGCCCGCGCGTGCAGGGCGATGGCGCGCTGCATGGCCTTCCGGGCCCTGGGGGTGTCCCTGGCGTCCTGATAGGCGACGGCCAGGCGGAACCAGCAGCGCCAGTCGTCCGGGGAGTCCTCCGTCTCCGCGCGGCGCCGGGCGAACACGGCGTCGGCCGAGTCGCGGTCGATGCGGCCGGAGGGGGTGCGGACCAGTTCGTCGACCGGCAGGCCGCCCTCCGCGTCGAGTTCCGCCGCCAGCGCGTTGGCCCGCGCCACGAACCGGGTGTTCTGCCAGAGGAACCAGACCCCGATCACCGGCAGGACGAGCACGGAGACCCCGAAGGCCACCGTCAGCGGGGTGCCGTGCTCGATGAGCAGGACGCCACGGCTGCCGACCAGGACGAAGTAGAAGACCAGGACGGCGGCGGTGACGAAGTACGTGATCTTTGCGCGCATGGCGGGGCCCAGTCAGTCCAGGTCGAGGAAGTGTTCCAGGCCGAACGTGAGCCCGGGGGTGGTCACCACGCGGCGGACGCCGAGCAGGATGCCCGGCATGAAGCTGCTGTGGTGCAGGGAGTCGTGCCGGATCGTGAGGGTCTCGCCCTCGCCGCCCAGCAGTACCTCCTGGTGGGCGAGGAGGCCGCGCAGCCGGACCGCGTGGACCGGGACCCCGTCGACGTCCGCGCCGCGCGCGCCGTCCAGGGCCGTGGTGGTGGCGTCCGGCTGCGGGGCGCAGCCGGCCTTCCGCCGCGCCTCGGCGATCAGCTGGGCGGTGCGGGTCGCGGTGCCCGAGGGGGCGTCGGCCTTGTTCGGGTGGTGCAGCTCGACGACCTCGACGGACTCGAAGTAGCGGGCGGCCTGCTGCGCGAACCTCATCGTGAGGACGGCGCCGATGGAGAAGTTCGGCGCGATGAGCACCCCGGTCTCCGGGGAGCCTTCCAGCCAGGTGCGCAGCTGCGCGAGCCGCTCGTCGGTCCAGCCCGTCGTGCCGACGACGGCGTGGATGCCGTGCCGTACGCAGAAGTCGAGGTTGCCCATCACCGACGCGGGGGTGGTGAGCTCGACGACGGCCTCGGCGCCGGACTCCACGAGGGTCTCCAGCTTGTCGCCGCGGCCCAGGGCGGCCACCAGCTCCATGTCGTCGGCGGCCTCGACGGCTCGTACCGCCTCGGCCCCGATGCGGCCCCTGGCGCCGAGAACAGCCACGCGCAGCTTGCTCATGTGCTCTGCTTCCTTACCGGTTCTTGGGGTCTCGTGCTACGAGACCGCTTCTTCGAGGCGGTCGGCCTGCTTGTCCTTGAGCGGGCCGATGACCGAGAGCGAGGGGCGGTGTCCGAGGACCTCGCCCGCGACCGCGCGGACGTCGTCGGGGGTGACCTGTGCCATCCGGTCCAGCATGTCGTCGACCGACATCTGATCGCCCCAGCACAGCTCGCTCTTGCCTATGCGGTTCATCAGCGCGCCGGTGTCCTCCAGGCCGAGGACCGTGGAGCCGGAGAGCTGACCGATCGCCCGGCCGATCTCCTCGTCGCTCAGTCCCTCGGACGCTACCCGGTCCAGCTCGTCGCGGCAGATCTTGAGGACGTCGTGGACCTGGCTGGGCCGGCAGCCCGCGTACACGCCGAACAGGCCGCAGTCGGCGAACCCGGAGGTGTACGAGTAGACGCTGTAGGCGAGGCCGCGCTTCTCCCGTACCTCCTGGAAGAGGCGTGAGCTCATGCCGCCGCCGAGCGCGGTGCTGAGGACCCCGAGGGCCCAGCGGCGCTCGTCGGTGCGGGACAGTCCCGGCATGCCGAGGACGACGTGGGCCTGCTCGGTCCTGCGATCGAGCAGCTCGACACGGCCCGCGGTACGCAGGGTGCGGGAGCCGGTGCGCGGGCCGACCGGGACGGCGTCGGTGCGGGACAGGGCACCGGCCCGTTCGAACGCCTTGCGGACCTGGCGTACGACCGTGGCGTGGTCGATGTTGCCCGCGGCGGCGACGACCAGACGGGTCGGGTCGTAGTGCTTCTTGTAGAAGCGGGCGATCCGGCCGCGGTCGAGCGCGTTGATGGTGTCGACGGTGCCGAGGACCGGGCGGCCGAGGGGGGTGTCGCCGAGCAGGGTGTGCGCGAACAGGTCGTGCACGCAGTCGCCCGGGTCGTCCTCCGTCATGGCGATCTCCTCAAGGATGACGCCGCGCTCGGCGTCGACGTCCTCGGGGGTGATCAGCGAGCCGGTCAGCATGTCGCAGACGATGTCGATGGCCAGCGGCAGGTCGGTGTCGAGGACCCGCGCGTAGTAGCAGGTGTACTCCTTCGCCGTGAAGGCGTTCATCTCGCCGCCGACCGCGTCGATGGCGGCGGAGATGTCGAGGGCGCTGCGCCGGGCGGTGCCCTTGAAGAGGAGGTGTTCGAGGTAGTGCGTCGCGCCGTTGAGGGCGGGGGTCTCGTCGCGTGATCCGACGTTGGCCCAGATCCCGAAGGTGGCGGAGCGGACGGTGGGCAGGGTCTCGGTGACGATCCGCAGACCGCCGGGGAGGACGGTGCGGCGGACCGTTCCGACGCCGCCGGTGCCCTTGAGAAGCGTTTGGGTACGGGCGACGGCCCGCGCCTTCGAGGAGGCACGGGCCGTCGTCACGGAACTACGGGACGTCACTTGGCGGCGTCGTCCTTCTTGTCGGCCCCCGCGGCGGGGTCGCTGTCGGACTCGGCGTCCTCGATGACGGGGACGAGGGAGAGCTTGCCGCGCGAGTCGATCTCGGCGATCTCCACCTGGACCTTGGTGCCGACACCGAGCACGTCCTCGACGTTCTCCACGCGCTTGCCGCCGGCGAGCTTGCGGATCTGCGAGATGTGCAGCAGGCCGTCCTTGCCGGGCATGAGGGAGACGAACGCACCGAAGGTGGTGGTCTTGACGACCGTGCCCAGGTAGCGCTCGCCGACCTCCGGCATGGTCGGGTTGGCGATCGAGTTGATCGTGGCGCGGGCGGCCTCGGCGGCCGGTCCGTCGGCGGCACCGATGTAGATGGTGCCGTCGTCCTCGATCGTGATGTCGGCGCCGGTGTCCTCCTGGATCTGGTTGATCATCTTGCCCTTGGGGCCGATGACCTCACCGATCTTGTCCACCGGGATCTTGACGGTGATGATCCGCGGGGCGTTCGGGGACATCTCGTCCGGGACGTCGATGGCCTCGTTCATCACGTCGAGGATGTGGAGGCGGGCGTCGCGGGCCTGCTTCAGCGCGGCGGCCAGGACCGAGGCGGGGATGCCGTCGAGCTTGGTGTCGAGCTGGAGCGCGGTGACGAACTGCCGCGTACCGGCGACCTTGAAGTCCATGTCGCCGAAGGCGTCCTCCGCACCGAGGATGTCGGTGAGGGCGACGTAGTGGGTCTTGCCGTCGATCTCCTGGGAGATCAGACCCATGGCGATACCGGCGACGGCGGCCTTGAGCGGCACACCGGCGTTCAGCAGCGACATGGTGGAGGCGCAGACCGAGCCCATGGACGTCGAGCCGTTGGAGCCCAGCGCCTCGGAGACCTGGCGGATCGCGTACGGGAACTCCTCGCGCGACGGCAGCACCGGCACGATGGCGCGCTCGGCGAGCGCGCCGTGGCCGATCTCGCGGCGCTTGGGCGAGCCCACGCGACCGGTCTCGCCGACGGAGTAGGGCGGGAAGTTGTAGTTGTGCATGTAGCGCTTGCGGGTCACCGGGGAGAGGGTGTCCAGCTGCTGCTCCATGCGCAGCATGTTGAGGGTGGTGACGCCCAGGATCTGGGTCTCGCCGCGCTCGAACAGCGCCGAGCCGTGCACCCGCGGGATGGCCTCGACCTCGGCGGCGAGCGTACGGATGTCCGTGACGCCGCGGCCGTCGATGCGGACCTTGTCCTTGATGACGCGCTCGCGGACCAGCTTCTTGGTCAGCGCGCGGTACGCGGCGGAGATCTCCTTCTCGCGGCCCTCGAAGGCCGGGAGGAGCTTCTCGGCGGCGATCTCCTTGACGCGGTCCAGCTCGGTCTCGCGGTCCTGCTTGCCCGCGATGGTGAGCGCCTGGGCCAGCTCGGAGGTCACGGCGTCGGCGAGGGCCGCGTAGACGTCGTCCTGGTAATCCAGGAAGACCGGGAATTCGCCGGTGGGCTTGGCGGCCTTGGCGGCGAGGTCCGACTGGGCCTTGCAGAGGACCTTGATGAACGGCTTCGCGGCCTCGAGACCGGCGGCGACGACCTCCTCGGTCGGGGCCTCGGCGCCGTCCTTGACGAGCTGGATGGTCTTCTCGGTGGCCTCGGCCTCGACCATCATGATCGCGACGTCGCCGTCCTCCAGGACACGGCCCGCGACGACCATGTCGAAGACGGCGTCCTCCAGCTCCGTGTGCGTCGGGAAGGCGACCCACTGGCCCTTGATCAGGGCGACGCGGGTGCCGCCGACCGGACCGGAGAAGGGCAGCCCGGCGAGCTGCGTGGAGCAGGATGCGGCGTTGATCGCGACCACGTCGTAGAGGTGGTCGGGGTTGAGCGCCATGACCGTCTCGACGATCTGGACCTCGTTGCGCAGGCCCTTCTTGAAGGAGGGGCGCAGCGGGCGGTCGATCAGGCGGCAGGTGAGGATGGCGTCCTCGGAGGGACGGCCCTCGCGGCGGAAGAAGGAGCCGGGGATCTTGCCGGCGGCGTACTGCCGCTCCTCGACGTCCACCGTCAGGGGGAAGAAGTCGAGCTGGTCCTTGGGCTTCTTGGAAGCGGTGGTGGCCGACAGCACCATGGTGTCGTCGTCCAGGTACGCGACGGCGGAGCCGGCGGCCTGCTTGGCCAGGCGGCCCGTCTCGAAGCGGATGGTGCGGGTGCCGAAGGTGCCGTTGTCGATGACGGCCTCGGCGTAGTGGGTCTCGTTCTCCACTAGCGTTTTCTCCGTTACATGTCGTCTTTTCGTCCCCGCGCCCGTGTGGCGGGGGGACGGTTGCGGAGAAGCGCTCCTTGACGGGCCGGTCTTCGATCGAAGCACCCGGTCGATGGGTCCGGGAGCCACTACCGAGGACCGGCGGCGGGGAGTTTCGCTTCTCGCTCGTCCGCGGGACGTTTCTGCGACCAGGTTACTGAGATCCGGGTCGGCTTGGCATTCCAGCCGTTCGGGTCGGCCCGCCACGACCCGCACATGTGTGTGCACGTACAACTGTACGTACGGCAAAGGGAGCGGTCCCCTCAGTCGCGGGAACCGCTCCCTTCACGGCGTCCTACTTGGCGCCGGCCGCACCGCGACGGATGCCGAGGCGGTCGACCAGCGCACGGAAGCGCTGGATGTCCTTCTTGGCCAGGTACTGCAGCAGGCGGCGGCGCTGGCCGACCAGGATCAGCAGACCACGGCGGGAGTGGTGGTCGTGCTTGTGCGTCTTGAGGTGCTCCGTCAGGTCCGAGATGCGACGGGAGAGCATCGCGACCTGGACCTCGGGGGAACCGGTGTCACCCTCCTTGGTGGCGAACTCGGCCATGATCTGCTTCTTCGTAGCGGCGTCGAGCGACACGCGGTACTCCTCTTCGGTGTTCGAGCGCCCGCGAGTGCCCCTGTCTTGACACCAGGGGGTCTTCCGTTACTCGGGGGCGAGGGTCCGATGGGCGCTGCTCCCAGGATGTTCCGGGAGCGCGTACACAAACGGCCGTCACACAGCGTACCAGTCCCCTGTGCGGGGGACGTACGCCGGTGACGGCCGCGGGGCGCGCGGGGTCAGCTGGTGAGCGCCCTGGCCCGTACGAAGACGTCCAGGACCGCCAGGCAGAGCGGGACCAGGGAGAGCAGGACGGCCCCCTCTGCCAGGTCGAGCAGGCGTCCCCAGAACGGGGAGAGGCCCTTGCGCGGGATGATCAGGCCGATCGCGGTGAGCAGCGCGGCCCCGGCGGCCACCGCCGCGGAGAGCCAGATCGTACGGATGTCGAGGGAGCTGCGGTCGCCGTAGCGGATCAGGTCGAACAGCAGGTCGACCGGCGGGTTCAGGGAGAGGCCGAGGACCAGCAGGGCGATCGCGCCGATGCCCGCGACCAGGACGCAGGCGACCTGCGAGGTGTAACGGAAGAGGCGGGCGCGCAGCAGCATCGCGAGCCCGGAGGCCAGGGCCAGCAGCTGGCCCCACACGCTGTCGGAGAAACCGAGGACGGCCGCGCAGCCGACGACGACCGCGGCACAGCCTCCGACGAGACCGAGCAGCATCTCGTGGCCCCGGCGGGCCTGGGCCGCGATGCGGTCGGCGTCGACGGGGTCGGCGGGGGCGCCGGATCCGTCCGGGCCGGCGTTCGGGTCGGTGAGGCTGTCGTCGTAGCCGCCGGGGGCGGTGTGCGGCGAGGCGTAGCCGATGGGCAGCCGGGCGAAGCGGGCGGAGAGGCCGGGCAGGAAGGCGACGAGTCCGAGGGCGACGGGGGCGCAGACGGCGGCGGTCTCGGTGGCGGTCGCCTCGGTGAGGATCGCGACGAAGGTGGCGAGGGTGCCGACGGTGGCGAGGAACGTCGCCGCGACGAACGGGGCGTCGCCGCTCGGGGTGAGGGCGACCAGGGCGACGGAGGCGACCAGGACGGCCACGCAGCCGAGGAGGAACTGGAGCCTGCCGGGGCCCTGGTCCGCGTCCGGGCCGATGATGCCGGAACCGGCGATGAGCACGAGGGGCAGTGCGCCGAGGCCGAGGGCGACGGCGGTGGCCCGGTCCGCGTAGACCCGGGCGCGGACCCCCGCGAACGCCGTGAGCAGGAGCCCGGCCGAGCCGGCGACGACACCGGGCAGCCCGTGCATGTCGTGCCGGACCGGGTCGGCGAACCAGAGCACGAAGCCCATCAGGACGAGCAGGAGCACACCGCCGACCAGCCCCGCGCCGCGCAGCAGGTCGTCGCTCCACAGGTGGCGGTCGCGGGTGACGGCCGAGGCGACGGCGTCCGAGACGTCGTCGAAGACGGCGGGCGGCAGGGACTGGGCGAAAGGGCGCAGACTGAGGAGCTCGCCGTCGAGGACCTGCTGGGCGGCGAGGGTGCGCGCGCCGTCGAGGACCGTGCCGTCACGGCGTACGAGGTGGTATCCGGCGGGCGCGCCGGCCGGCTGGCTCTGGCCGGTGAGGCGCAGGATCTCCGGGTAGACGTCGGCGACGGCGATGTCCTCCGGCAGGGCCACATCGATCCGGCTGTCGGGCGCCACGACTGTCACGCGGCAGAATCCCGTCGCTGCGGTCGAACTCACGTGTCTGGTCCCCCTGATTCGCGGTTGCGCACAGTGCGCGCGCCACCCTACCGGGAGGGGTCCCGGTGGTCTGCACGTAGGATCACCGTCACGCGGAGGGACGTCCGCGAGCAGGGGAAGCCACGGGGGGCTTCGGTGCGCATCCGGCCTTCCGCCCGTCCGTACCGAGGGATTGGTGTTTCGGTGAGCCAGATCGTCGTGAAGCGACCTCCGCGTGCCCTGCCACCGGAAGTCCCCATGGACGAGTTGACGTTGGAGGCCCCTCCCGAACTGCCCCGCGGGCAGCAGGAGGGGATGCTGATGCAGATCCTGCCGGTGCTCGGCATGGGGTCGTCGGTGGTGTTCTTCTTCTCGCCCCAGGCCCCTCCGTTCATGCGGATCATGGGCGTGCTGATGCTCGTCTCGACGGTCGGCATGGTGGTCGCCCAGTTGGTCCGGTATCGCCGGGGTACGCAGGGGCAAATGGCAGATGTCCGGCGCGACTACCTCAAGTACCTGGCGCAGACCCGGCGGACGGTGCGCCGGACGGCGCGCGCGCAGCGGGACGCGCAGTTGTATCTGCAGCCCGCTCCGGAGCAGTTGTGGTCGGTGGTCGCCGAGGGCAGCCGGGTGTGGGAACGGCGCGCCGGGGACAAGGACTTCGGGCAGGTGCGGCTCGGTCTGGGCGCGCAGCAGCTGGCCACCCCGCTGGTCGCGCCGGACACGGCTCCGGTGGACGAGCTGGAGCCGATGTGCGCGGGGGCGATGCAGCGGTTCCTGGCCGTGCACGGGTCGTTGGACGGTCTGCCGATGGCCGTGTCGATGCGGGCGTTCTACCACGTGACGGTCTCCGGGCAGCCGGAGGCGGCGCAGTCGGCGGCGCGGGCGCTGGTCGCGCAGCTGGTGACGCTGCACTCACCCGAGGACCTGGTGGTCGCGGTGGTGGCGGCGCGGGGCGCGGTGGAGCGCTGGGACTGGACGAAGTGGCTGCCGCACGCGCAGGTGCCGGCGCAGGTCGACGGGGCCGGTACGAAGCGGCTGTTCGGGGACGATCTGGGCGAGCTGGAACAGTTGCTGGCGGGTCGGCTGGAGGGTCGGCCGCGGTTCGGCCGGGACAACCAGCCGCTGCTGGACCAGCCGCACATCGTGGTGGTGCTGGACGGCGGGATCGTGCCGCCGGACTCGCTGTTCGCTGCGGCCGAGGGCCTGCAGGGGGTGACGATCGTCGAGGTGGTGCCCGGCGAGCTCGACGAGCCGCGCGGTGGTCTCTCGGTGGTGGTGCGGCCGGGTCTGCTGCGGCTGGAGTCGGGCACGGGGATGGTGTACGAGGGGGTTCCGGACGGCCTCTCGCTGCCCGCGGCCGAGGCACTGGCCCGGCAGCTGGCGCCGCTGCGGATGGGCGGGGGCGACGACGACGAACCGTTGCTGGCCAACCTGGACTTCACGGATCTGCTGAACCTGGGCGACGCGGCCTCGGTCGACGTGGCGCGGACCTGGCGGCCGAGGTCGGTCGCCGAGCGGCTGCGGGTGCCGATCGGGGTCGGCGAGGACGGCCAGCCGGTGATGCTGGACCTGAAGGAGGCCGCGCAGGAAGGCATGGGCCCGCACGGGCTGTGCGTCGGTGCCACGGGTTCCGGGAAGTCGGAGCTGCTGCGGACGCTGGTGCTGGGGCTCGCGGTCACGCACTCCTCGGAGACGCTGAACTTCGTGCTCGCGGACTTCAAGGGCGGTGCGACGTTCGCCGGGATGTCGCAGATGCCGCACGTGGCGGCCGTCATCACCAACCTGGCGGACGACCTGACGCTGGTCGACCGCATGGGGGACGCGATCCGCGGTGAGCTGCAGCGCCGTCAGGAGCTGCTGCGGGCGGCGGGCAATTACGCGAACATCCACGACTACGAGAAGGCGCGGGCGGCGGGCGCGGCGCTGGAGCCGCTGGCCTCGCTGGTGCTGGTGATCGACGAGTTCTCCGAACTCCTCACCGCCAAGCCCGACTTCATCGACATGTTCATCCAGATCGGGCGCATCGGGCGTTCGCTGGGCGTGCATCTGCTGCTCGCCTCGCAACGTCTGGAGGAGGGCAGGCTGCGGGGTCTGGACACGTATCTCTCGTACCGGATCGGTCTGCGGACGTTCTCGGCGGCGGAGTCGCGGACGGCGCTGGGTGTGCCGGACGCGTACCACCTGCCGTCGGTGCCCGGTTCGGGGTATCTGAAGTTCGGCACGGACGAGATGACCCGGTTCAAGGCGGCGTACGTGTCGGGGACGTACCGCACGGGTGGTCCCGACCTGTCGGTGGGGGCGCTGCCGATCGAGCGGCGGGCCGCGGTGTTCAGCGCGCTGCCGGTGCCGGTGGTGTACGCGGCGCCCGACCCGGCGCATCTGGTGGCGGCCCGGGCCGAGGCGGAGGACGACGCGCTGGCGGACACGGTGCTGGACGTGATCGTGCGCCGGCTGGAGGGTCAGGGGGTGCCCGCCCACCAGGTGTGGCTGCCGCCGCTGGACCGGGCACCAGCGCTGGACCAGTTGCTGCCGGGGCTCGCGCCGACCGCCGAGCGCGGGTTCACGGCGACGGAGTACACCCGCCCCGGCGGGCTGACCGTTCCGCTCGGGCTCATCGACAAGCCCTTCGAGCAGCGGCGCGAGGTGCTGTACACGGACTTCTCGGGGGCGGCGGGCCACATGATGGTGGTCGGCGGGCCGCAGTCCGGGAAGTCGACGCTGCTGCGGACACTCGTCTCGTCGTTCGCGCTCACCCACACCCCGCACGAAGTGCAGTTCTACGGGCTGGACTTCGGTGGTGGCGGTCTGGCCTCACTGGCGGAGCTGCCGCATGTCGGCGGGGTGGCGTCCCGGCTGGATCCGGAGCGGGTGCGACGTACGGTCGCCGAGGTCGTCGGGGTGCTGAACCGGCGCGAGGAGTTCTTCCGCGCCCATTCCATCGACTCGATCGCCACCTACCGGCGCAAGCGTGCGCTCGGTGAACTGCCCGGCGAGGCGTGGGGCGACGTGTTCCTGCTGGTCGACGGCTGGGGCGGTTTCCGGTCCGAGTACGAGCTGCTGGAGCAGACGGTCACCGACATCGCCTCGCGCGGTCTCGGCTACGGCATCCACGTCGTGATCACGGCCGCCCGCTACATGGAGGTGCGGGCCGCGCTGAAGGACCAGATCCTCGGCCGGCTGGAGCTGCGGCTGGGTGACGTGATGGACTCCGAGTTCGACCGGAAGGTGGCGGCCAACGTGCCCGCAGGGGTGCCGGGCCGGGGTCAGGTGCCGCAGAAACTGCACTTCATGGGCGGGCTGCCGCGTATCGACTCCTCCAGCGACGCCTCGGACCTCTCGGAGGGCACGGCGGCATTCGTGTCGGCGGTGAAGTCGAACTGGTCGGGTCCGTCGGCACCGGCCGTACGGCTGCTGCCGCGCAAGCTGCCCGCGGACCATCTGCCGAAGGGCTTCGAGTTCCCGCAGCAGGGTGTCGCCTTCGGCATCGACGAGACCGCTCTGGAGCCGGTGTTCGTCGACTTCGAGAGCGATCCGTTCTTCCTGGTCTTCGGGGAGAGCGAGTCGGGGAAGACCAATCTGCTGCGGCTGCTGGCGAAGCAGATCTCGGAGCGCTACTCCCCCGACGAGGCGAAGCTCGTCGTCGGCGACTACCGGCGCGGGCTGCTGGGCGCGCTGCCGGAGAGCCATCTGCTGGAGTACGCGCCGATGGCGAGCTCGATGCAGATGCACATGGAGGCGCTGTCCGGAGTGTTCGCGCGCCGGCAGCCGCCGACGGACGTCACGCCGCAGCAGCTGCGGGACCGCAGCTGGTGGAGCGGTCCGCAGATCTTCATCATCGTCGACGACTACGACCTGGTGGCGACCAGCTCGGGCAATCCGCTGGCCCCGCTGGCGGAGTACCTGCCGTTCGCCCGGGACACCGGCATCCGTTTCATCATCGCCCGCAACTCGGCGGGAGCCTCCCGGGCCATGTACGAGACGTTCATGCAGCGCGTGAAGGAGCTGGGCGCGCAGGGCGTGGTGCTGTCGGGCGACCCGTCCGAGGGCGACCTGATCGGCTCGGTGCGCGGTCACGCGATGCCCCCGGGGCGCGGCTACTTCGTCTCACGGCGCCGGGGCAACCCGCTGGTGCAGATCGGGCGGCTGCCGGAGCAGCGCTGAGCGGGGCGCGGGCGGGAGACCGCGCCGTGCGTACCGGCCGGGGTCCCGGGTGCCGGGGCCGGGGTCCCGGGTGCGGATCCCGTGCCGGTCACCGGGACTCCGCACACCGGGTCCTCGCCAGCGCGCCGGGTCGTACGGGCGTCTGAGGTGTGCTTTTCAGCCGCGTACCGGCTGACGGGTCACGTGTGGACGCCGGACGTCGTTCCGAATGGGTTCAACAAAATTTGGGGATGTCATGGGCTTTGACGAGGAGTGGGGTCTGCTGCGCGGGGAGGCCGCGACACGGCAGGGCACCCGGATGCGGCTGAACGGCACGGGCAGCGCGTCGTCGGGCGGTCCTGGCGACAAGGACTTCGCCTCGACACCGGGGCAGAAGAAGGCCGCCGCGAACACCATCGAGACCGAGCTGGAGCCGAACACCAAGAAGGCCACTGACTGGGCGGACGAGACGTCCGAGGCGGCGGTCAAGGAGTTCGACGGCTGGGACACCGGGGCCGGGCTCAAGAAGGTGATGGATGCCTGGGACAAGCAGGTGAAGGTCCTGATGGGCCGGCTGTCCGTGGAGAAGGGCGCGCTGCGCGGCGCGTCCGGGCTCTTCGCCGGCAATGACGAGCTGATCAAGTCCCGGTTCACGCCATTGCTGAAGCCGCAGCAGGGTCCGTACTCCTCCGGGCTGGACGGACTGTAGGGCCGAAAACGGCCACGGCACGGCCCCGCCGGAGCCGGGCTGCCGTCATCGTAGGACGAACCACGCGAATCAACGGGGACGCATGCTCACGTATCACGACGTAATGACCACGGATTTCGGTCGACTGACCACGGCCGCGGGCAAGTGGGACGAGATGGCCGCGGAGATCAAGAAGGTCGAGGACCGGTACAAGGACAGCGTCCAGAAGATCACGATCGGGCCCTCGTGGTCGGGGGTGAGCGCCCAAACCGCGCACACCAATTTCGCCGCCACCCGCTACGAGTACTCGGCCGCCCAGGCGGAGGCGAAGGCCATCGCCTCGCTGCTGCGCGACGCGCACGAGGACTTCGTGCGGCTGAAGAAGAACCTGGAGTCCAAGCGCGCGGAGGCCATCAAGGCGGGGATGCGCGTCTCCGAGAGCGGAGTGGTCAGTTACGACTACGAGAGGCTCACGCCCGCGGAGCGTTCCGCGATGCACCATGACCCGGACTACGCACAGAGCGTCAGCAAGGCCGTCGCGTCGTGGACCGAGGCGATCAACGCGTGCGTCAAGGCTGTGGACGACGCCGACCAGGGGGTGAAGATCGCGCTCGACGCGGTCACCAAGGACGGTTATGGCGACAAGGACGACGAGACGCTGGGGATCGGCTTCAACAAGCACGCGTACGGCGACATCGAGAAGTACGAGGCGGAGAACACGGCGGAGATCGCCACCCGGCTCAACAACGGCGAGCAGGTCTCCGCCGCCGACATGGCCGAGTTCCAGCGTGCGGTGCGGGACAACCACGGCGACAAGACGTTCTCGCAGACGCTGCTGAGCAGCTTGGGACCGGACGGCTTGTCCAAGGTCACCATCCAGCTGAACGACCGGGCCTACGACTCCGACAAGAAGCACCAGGGCCAGTACCTGGACATCGAGAAGAACCTCGCGAACACGGTCGCCACCGCGACCCGGGTGCCAGACAGCGTGAAGGACGCCCTGCCCGGATCGGACGCGTTCAAGAAGTGGGTGAAGAGCGACGAGGGCAAGTTCTACCGCGAGTGGATGGAAGGGCTCGACAAGACCGGCAGCAAGGACTACGACATCGAGATCGGCAACCCGCTCTACGGCTATCAGACCGTTGTCAGTCTGATGCAGAGGGCCGACACGCAATTCGACGACCAGTTCCTGTACGACATGGGCGACAAGCTCATCCGGGCCGAAAAACAGCATCCCGCCATCTTCGAGATGTGGAGCGACGGTCACGCCGGTATCGAGACGGACGCCATCGACGGCCTGATGAGCGTGATGAGCAAGAACCCCGACGCGGCCACCGCGTTCTTCGATCCCGCCGGTAACGGGACCGGCGCGAACCATGTCGACAACGACCACCTGAAATATCTCGCGGGCAGTGGCGAGGGTTCCCGCGAATGGCCCCGGCAGACCATCCCGGGCATGGCCGTCCTCAGGTACGACGACCAGACGACCCGGATGGGGCTGGGGGCCGCGCTCGAAGCCGCCGCGACCGGGCACGTGCCACTGGGCGCGGGGCAGGACCCGTGGCCGGAGGCCAGGCACAACGAGGCGCAGGCCCGGGTCATGAACGGCATCCTGGAGCAGTTCGCGCCGGGCAAGGGCGAGGGCACCGAGGCGTCCGTGCCGAAGAACCTGCAACTGCCCGTTGCCAACGCGCTGTCCGAGTACGCCTCGGACACGCACGAGATCATCGGCTCCATGGACGGCCGCTACCTCCACCCCGATCACAAGGGGTACTTCGTGGACGGTGACCGCGCCCACCTCGCCACCTCCCAGGACTCCCTGATCCAGGTGATGCGGGGTCTCTCGGAGGATCCTGCCGCCTACGGTGCGCTGCACAAGGCCGAAGCCCGCCACCTCAACCATCTGCTCGACCAGGTGCCACAGGGGGCCACCGGATTCGAGAACGACGGGAAGTGGGGGAAGGCCGGCTCGGTGCTCGGCGCCTACAGCGCCATCCGGGAGGACGTGGTCAACGACAACCGCATGAACGCCTACAGCGAGGCCGACTGGAAGTCGAAGATCGCCTACCACGTCGTCGGCGGCGCCGTCACACCGCTCACCCTGCCGATCGGCGGCAAGCTGCTGCCCATCGGTGACGCGTTGCAGCGCGGTGTGGACACCTGGGCCTGGGAGTGGGGCAACAGCATGAAGGCTGAGGCGGACACGGAGGCGAACGGGAAGATCGCGGAGCAGTACCTCAACGCCCAGGTGCAGACCAGCGATACCGTCGACGGCTGGGTGGCGGGCCGGGAGGACAGCTCGAAGATCAAGAGTGACGACCTCAAGAACAACATCTACAACGGTCAGGACCGGGGGAGCAATCTTGCGCACAAGTATCTGACCGACACAACGAACTAGCGTGGTCCGCGAGGACATTGCGTGGAAAGTGAAACGCTGATGAACGACAGCAAGCTCTCCCCTCGTCCCCGGGGAAGGCGGCACCGCGCCCCGCTCGTCGTCGGCGGCGTTCTGGCCGCGGCCGTCGCCGGAACAGCCGCCTGGTTCCTCGTCGGAACGGATTCCGCCGGGGTCCGGGACGGTTGTGACGGGCTGCTCGCCGAGGACCTGACGAAGCGGGCGCTCGGTGGAGCGTACCGGTCCGGCATGAGTTGCGCAGAACTCGGCCGGGCGGTGCTGAGGGCCACGGCAGGGGAGGCGGACGGCACCCATACGCTGCGACAGGCGTCCGCCATGAAGGACATCCTGCTGGCCGTGGGCGACGACATCGAGAAGCGCGGTGCTCCCCGGATCGATCCGGCGCTCCGCAAGCCGCTGGCCGATGCCCTCGCGCAGTACCCGGACGTCAATGTGATCCTCGGCGACCCGACGGACTCCGCCCATCTGCACAAGGTCCTTCCGTCCGACCCTCCGTGGAAGGAGAAGGACGGTTACCACCTGTCCCTCCCCGCCGAGACCCTGGTCCGCGTGGTACGGGCCGTCTCGGAGGACCCCGAGGCCCATGCCGTGGTGCGCGGCGCCCAGACGCGCTGGGAGGCGGAACGCCTCGGCGAACTGCCGGCCGCAACCGAGCCGGTGCGGCTGGCCAACGGAGCCCGCGCATTTGGCAAGCTCGATGGCATCGCCGACGACGTGCGCCGGGGCCTGTCCGCACGGGAGGCGCGCGAGTGGGACACAGCCGTCCTCGCACGTCTCGGTGCTGGGCCCGCCACCGGATCGGATTCCGGCCCGGACCGCCGCATCGAGGAGGGCTGGCGGCGTCAACTCGCGGGTACGCCCGCGGCGGAGCGCGGGAACGCCGTCGAGCAACAGTGCGCCCGGATGATCGATCTGTGGGCCGACGGCGCGGGCGTCGCCCGAAGCGCGGCCGACGACGCCGGGAGCCGGTGCCTCGACAACGCGGCGGGCAACCGCACCCGTGCCGTGCGCATGCTGCGCTGAGGACGGTCGCACCGGCAGCGACCCCGTCGCTACCACCCCCCGACGGAAGCTGTCCATCGCGGACCGCGGTCCGTCCCGGCGGGGATAGTCTGCACGAGGGCGACGACCGCGTTCCGCCGCAGGAGACGAAAGGCACCTGATGGGTACTCAGCAGGAGAAGGACGAGCTGTACGCACTGGACATCTCGGGCGTGGAATGGCTCAGCGCGCCGGGCACGGAGGAGGCGGAGGAGCGCGTCGAGATCGCCCATCTGCCGGGCGGTGCCGTGGCGATGCGGTCCTCGCTGGATCCCGACACCGTGCTGCGGTACACGGAGGCCGAGTGGCGGGCGTTCGTCCTGGGGGCGCGGGACGGCGAGTTCGACCTCAAGTAGGGGTTGCGGGATGCCCGTTGGCCCCGGGCCCGGGGCACACGTGGGAAGGGGCACGACCTGGACGGTCGTGCCCTTTCCCGCGTCGGAACGCCGGGCGGTCAGTACGCCTCGGTGAAGCCGCGCGAGGCCCGCAGGTCGGTGGCGCGGTAGCTGTCCTTGCCGGACTCGATGATCTTCGCGACCTCCGCCAGGCGGTCCCTCATGTGCTCCGCGCGGCCCTTGTACTTCTTCTGCAGGACCACGTACTCCTTGTGCGCCTCACCGTCCCAGGTGTCGGTGACGACCCTGAGCGCGGCGTCCATCTCCTCCAGGTCCTTGACGATGTTCTGCGACACCGCGCGGACGCGGTTCGCGATCTCCTGGACGCTCTCGTACCTGACCTTGGTGTTCGGGTCGTGGCCCATGGTTGTTCTCCTCGGTGCTCGCGTGTGCGGAAGGGGTGGTGCGGCGCGGTTCAGACGTTGTTCAGGCCGGAGGTGTTGGCGGGGGCTCCGCCCGGCCCCTCCTTGACCCGGTTGAAGGCCGCGCGGACCTCCTCGTCGTTGGCGTTGCTGAGGTTCTTGGTGCTCTCCACCGCGTTGTGCAGGACGTCGAGGAGACGACGGATCTGGTCGTGGTCCTCGTTGATCATCAGCTGCGCGGAGGTGAATCCCGAGGCACCGACACCGGTCCACCCGGCGCCCACCGTGGCGAGGATGTTGGCCAGTTCGCGGGACTGCCGCGAGACGGCCCCGGCGGTCTCCACGATCTTGTTCTTCGCCTGGACGATCGGATCGTCGGCAAGTCCGAAACCGCCTGCGGGGTTGGTCATCCGGAGGTCCTATCTCTCAGTTCTCCGGCCCGTCCGCGCGATGCGGCCGGGCCCTTCCTGTCCCCCGTGTGCTCCGGCAAAGGAGAGGGGAGAGCGCGGGGCCGGGAAGTGCGCTGTCGGCATTTCCGCGCTCCGAAATCGGACTCGGCCACTTCTCGTTCCCCCGTCACACACGTGAAGTCTGCTGCCACCCTAGTCAATTCGTCCGCCGTCCCCAACTGTGCTTCCTCCGGGGGAAGTCACCTCGCGGGGCGGAGGGAGCGGCGCGCGGAGCGCCGTCGGCGGACATCCCGGACGACCGTCGCGGTTCCGGCGATCACACCGACGAGTACGGCGGTCAGGGCCAGCGCGTAGGTGGCGTACCGCTCGCTGCGCTCCTGCGGAGTCTCCGACAGGGAGAAGTGCGCGGGCTCGGGCGCGGGGGCCCGGGGCGGCGCCGGGTCGGGGCGCGGGGCGTCCTGCGGGGTGTCGTCGCCGGACAGGGCGCGTACCGGGTCGACGACGCCCCAGCCCACGAAGGGGTCGTGCCCGGTGACGGAGCGCTCCGCGGTCTGCTCGATACGGGCGACGATCTGGGCCGCCGTCCACTTGGGGTACTTGGCGCGCATCAGGGCGGCGACCCCGGCGACGTACGGGGCGGAGAAGCTGGTGCCATTGTCGGTGCACTGGCCGTTGCCCGGCACGGTGGAGACGATGTCGACGCCCGGGGCCGCGACCCCGACGAAGTCGCCCGCCTGGGAGAAGGGGGCGCGTTCGTTGTTGCGGTCGGAGGAGGCGACGGCGAGCACGCCGTCGAACGCTGCGGGGTAGGTGCGCCTGAGCTTGCCGTCCATGCCGTCGTTGCCCGCCGAGGCGACCACGACGATGTCGGCGGCGAGCGCCCGGGCCACCGCCCTGCCCAGTGCCGAGGTTTCCGACAGGGGCTTCGCCGTGTCCTGGGAGATGTTGATGACCTGGACCTTCTTGGCGATCGCATGGTCGATCGCGGTGGCCATGGTGGTGTCCTTGCCGCTGTTCTTCTCGTCGTTCTGGCGGATCGGGACGATCGTGGCCTCGGGGGCCAGTCCGACGAATCCGGTGCCCTTGCGGGGGCGGGCGGCGATGATCCCGGCGACCTTGGTGCCGTGGCCGACCTCGTCGACCGTTCCGTCGCTCTTGCCGCCCTTGAGGAGGTCGGCGCCCGACGACGCGTCCACGGCCGCTTTCAGTTGCGGGTTGTCGTTGTCGACGCCGGTGTCGATGACGGCGACGCGTACGCCCTTGCCCTTGGTGTCCTGCCACAGTTCGTCCAGGAGGACGCGTTGCAGGGACCAGGGCCGCCCCTCGTACTGGTGCTTCATCGGGAAGGTGCATTCGCCGCCGCCGTCTATCCCGACGCCGCCGGCTCCCCGGACGCCCTCCGCGTACGCCGTCGGCACGGTGGCCGCGGTCAGTGACGCGGTCAGCGCGGCGACGGCCGCCGCCGTCCGGGCCGTCCTTCGGTACGCCATCTCTTTCTCTCCCCCGGGTCTCTCGATGCGTGTCTGGCCGCGGGCCGTCATGAACCCTGGGGCTGCCGGGCGCTGTTGGTGTCGAGCCGGGGCCCCTTGGAGAGGAAGTCCGACCAGGCGATCGGCACCAGCGCGGGCGTCACCTTCTCGTAGCCGAGCCTGCTCTGTGCCTGGCTGGGCTCGGGGCGGCCGTCCGACTGCTTCTGTCCGCCCCCGGCTCCGATGTCCGAGGGCCGGGCGTCGCTGTCGCCGTTCGCCTGGACCGCGTAACGCAGTCCGGTGTCGGTGACCAGGAACAGCGATCCGTCGGGGCGGGTCTGGCG
Organism: Streptomyces sp. NPDC001750; assembly: GCF_042892615.1. Taxonomy (NCBI): domain Bacteria; kingdom Bacillati; phylum Actinomycetota; class Actinomycetes; order Kitasatosporales; family Streptomycetaceae; genus Streptomyces; species Streptomyces sp. NPDC001750. The sequence continues at coordinate 23,745 of NZ_JBIAUE010000002.1, forward strand.
GCCCTGGACCTGGGTGTAGAGCAGGCCGCTGCCGGGGGTGACGTAGGTGCTGGTGCCCCCGGCGCTGATGGCGGCCGGGTACGAGGTGCCCGCCCACGTGCTCAGCGTCGTGCGGCCGGAGCCGTCGACCTTGCGCAGCACGTTGCAGATGGTGTCGCGCCCGCCGCTGCCGCCGTCCGCGGAGTTCACCTGGGTGGCCCTGCGGGCCGGCCAGTGCGCGGGCTGGCCGGCGAAGGTCTCGGGGTCCGGGACGAAGGTCTGCAGGCCGACGGAGCGCGCCTTGCTGGCCAGGCCAAGACCGGCCGTCTGCGGGGAGTTGATCAGCAGCCAGGCGGTGAACTCGGAGACGGGTTGCACCTTTTTGTCGAGCACCACGTAGTACTGGGTGCCTTCACCGGTCCTGGTCCTGAGCACCGTGCCGATCCTGTTCTCCTCGTCGGAGAGCTGCCCCTGGACGTTCGCCCGGGTGCCGACCTCGCCGGGGATCCGCGGGAAGGCGACGGGGCTGCCGTCGTGCAGGGTGGCCAGCCAGTCGTCGGTGACGGGCTGCGGACGGCGGCTGCCGACCAGCGCGCTGGTCAGGTGGCCGTTGTCGGCCGCGGTCTCGTCGATGCGGTACTTGGTGCCCTTCGCGTCGACCAGGTAGCGGGCCTGGTCCTGGCCCTGGACGTAGAGCACCTGACCCCCGGTGAGTCGGTCGCGCCCCTCGGTCCGCTCGTCGTCGCGCGCGCCGAAGACGAAGGTGGCCTTCTGCACCGAGTTGCCCTTGCCGCCGGGCTGTACGCACACGGCCCAGCGCTTGGCCGTCCCGGCGTCCTTGGCGTCGGGCAGCCGGTCGGGGGCGTACGGGATGCCGAGGATGGGTCCGCGCGGGGGCTTGCCCGCGTCGAGCACGTCGTCTGCGACCTGGATGACGTCGTAGTCCTGCGGGTTGAGGAGCAGCCGGGCCGAAGCGAGGTTGAGCACCGGGTGCAGCAGCGTCTTCTTCTGCTTGCCCTTTCCGGTGGTGAGCACGACGTAGCGGGTGGTGGACTTCTTGCCGACGATCACCTTGGCGCCCGGCTTGTCCCAGTCCTTGGGCGCGGTGGGTTTGAACATGCCGAAGGCGCCGAAGCCGGCGAGGATCAGCGCACCGACGACCACGCTCGGCAGGACCGCGCGCAGCGGCCGGGGAGCGCCCTCGTCCGAGCCGGTGGACGAGGGTTGGAGGAAGGCCGCCACCGTGCGCTTCTTCGCAAAGGTGTATGCGTTGAGCTCATCCCGCCGTGATGCCATGAGTCGCTTTTCTCCCGTGTCTCCCCGCGCGGCACCGGTGCGGTCGCTGTCCCCCGGCCCGTGCCGGGCCCGCGACGCCGGACCTCGGTGCCGGACCGGCCCCCTACTATGCCTGCTGGCCGTCGGCGACGGTGGGGCGGGTAGGGTGATCCAGCCGCCGAGGTCCTGCCCGGGACAGGCGGAATACGGGTGGAGTTGGGGACTGATGAACGGGGGGAATGCCGGAATGACGGCTTCCGCTGCACCGACGCGTCCGGCCGGGCGCGCGCGTACCGCCGGGGCTCCCCCGGCCGGTGACCCGCCGCCGTCCCGGGGCTCCGCACGGCGCTCCCGGCGACCGGCGGCCGCCCGGTTCAACGGGCCTGCGGGACAGTTCGGTTCATTCCGATTGCAACAGTTCGTGCTGCTGGAGATCGCCGCTGCGGTGCTGCTCACGGCGTGGGTGATCGAGCCCCTGCTGCTGGTGCCGGCCGCCGTCGTCGCCGCCCTGCTGATCCTGCTGGCGGTCGTGCGCAGGCACCGCCGTTCGCTCCCGGAGTGGCTGAGCACCGTCCTGGCCCTGCGGGCACGTTCGCGGCGGGCCGGCTCCCTGGAGCTGCCCGCGAGCACGGAGCCGGGTATCGCGCCCGTCGTGGAGTGCGATCCGGCGTTGCGCACGTACTCCTTCAGCGATCGCGACCGGCGGCCGGTGGGCATGATCGGTGACGGTACGTTCGTCACGGCGATCGTCCAGGTGGAGTCGGACGCCTCGGCGCTCCGACCGGACCGTTCCACCCGCCCGCTGCCGCTGGCACTGGTCCGGGACGTGCTCGAAGTCGACGGCATCCGGCTGGAGTCGGCGCAGATCGTGCAGCACACGCAGCCGGCCCCCGCCCCGCATCTGCCTGCGCAGTCCGTCGCCGTGCGCAACTACGCGCCGCTCCAGGCCCAGACGGGTTCACCCGCCGTGCGGATCACCTGGATCGCGCTGAAGCTGGACCCGGAGCTCTGCCCGGAGGCCGTGCAGGCGCGCGGTGGCGGGGTCGTCGGGGCGCAGAAGTGCGTGGTGCGCGCGGCCGACCAGTTGTCGAGCAGGCTGACCGGGGCCGGTTTCCGCGCGACGGTGCTGACCGAGCAGGAGCTGACGTCGGCGATCGCGACCTCGGTGTGCGCCAGCCCGTCCGCCATGACGCAGGCGGGCCGCACCGGGTCGCCCGCGCGGCGCACCGAGGAGACGTCCAGGACCTGGCGTTGCGACGACCGGTGGCACACCACCTACTGGGTGGCCCGCTGGCCCCAGTTCGGCACCGGCGGCGCAGCGATGCCGCAGCTCGTGGCGCTGCTCACCTCCATGCCGGCGCTCGCCACGACGTTCAGCCTCACCCTGGGGCGCGGTGAGCGGCAGGGCGTCTCGGTCGCGGGACACATCAGGATCACCGGGCGCAGCGACGAGGAACTGCTCAGCGCCCGCCATGAGTTGGAGCGTGCCGCACGCGGTGTCCGGACCTCGCTGGTCCGGCTCGACCGCGAGCAGTTGCCCGGCGTGCTCGCCACCCTGCCGCTCGGAGGTACCCGCTGATGTCCGCGCTCACGGGGGGTCGTACCCGGCTCGGTTTCGGTCTGATCGGTCCGCGTCGCGAGCGGCAGTCGGTCACGCTCGACCAGTTGGCTTCGCTGGCCCTGCCGGTCGGGGACGACGGCATGGTGATCGGTGTGGATGCCCAGGGCCGTCCCGCCGTCCTCGGCATCAACCACCCGACCCCGTACGACGTGACGTTGATCGGCGGTCTGTGGACGGCGCAGGTGCTGGCGCTGCGCGCGGCGGCCACGGGCGCACGGATCGTCGTGGAGACGGGGCGCGCGCAGACGTGGACGGGGCTCGCGCACGCCGCGGGCGGCGGTCAGCCGTGCGTCACGCTGCACGACGTGGGGCGGGTGCCACCGCAGGGCCCCTCGGCGGGTTCGCCCGTGGTCGTGGTCCGGGACTGCGGCATGCGCCCGCCGCGCGGGCGGGTGGTGTCCGCCCCGTGGCAGTCGGTGCTGACCCTGCTGCCGTATCTGAGCCCGGTGGCGCCGCGGTTGATGGAGAAGTCTGCCCTGGTCGGCGTGCAGCGGGTGTCCCCGGACGAGGCCGCCCGGATCGGCCGGATCCTGCACCTTCCGGCCGCCGAGACCCAGGCGCTGTCGACGCTGGCGGACGGGGTGACCCTCTGGTGCTCGGGCGGCGACCGGCAGTTCGTGATGACGCAGGCGACCGACGCCGAGACCGGACTGCTGGGCGGCGCGCGCCGGATGGACTGAGGTCTCGCCGGCCCCGTACGGGCCGTGCGCCGACCGCGCGTACGTGTTCGCCCGTGTGCCTGTGCGCGGTGCGTCGGCGGGCGTGTGGTGGATGCCCGCACCGGACGCGTTCCGGGTGCGTGTGCGGGACGCGGGTGCGGGATGCCGGGCGGCGCGTGTACGGAATGTTCGGCGTTCCGTCAGCAGTTGTACGGCTTTGACTGCTTCGCCCTTCACCTTGTGCCGCTGCCGGTTCGCTTGAGAGTCCCTTCGTTACGTAAGGGACAGCTCTTGCGGTGCCGTACGGCCTGACGGAGCGGGCCCCTTGACGATTAGGGTGGGTCCGGGCGCGGCAGAAGAGCCTGCGGGCAGGCGTTGCGTGTCCCAGGGGGAGAGCCGGGCGCTCGGCAGAACGGAAACGGTCGCCCCCACCCATCAGTGCACAAGGGTGCTCGACCACACCAGGAGGCAAAGTGAACGGCGATCGGGACGAGAAGCGCGGGAGCTGGAACATGCCCGTCGACGAGTCGTCCGACGCGGAGCCCGCCGAGATGACGGGTGAGTTCACCATCGACTACACCCCGCCCGCCTGGTACACGCAGAACTCGTCGGGGGACTCGTCGGGCGGTGCCGGAACGCATCTGGCGCCGCCTCCGCCGCCGAGCGGGGCGCCGCTCGCCGTGCCCCCGCCGCCGCCGGGCAGCGGCTTCGACCACGGCTGGACCGCGGCGCCGCCGACCCCGCCCGTGCCGGACCCGGCCCAGGCTCCCGAACCGGCCCGAGCCGCGGCGGGCGACGCCTCGGCCGCCGCCCCGGAGGGGGCGACGGCGGGATCCCCGGCAGCGGGTGACACCGACGCGACGACGGACCCGTTCGGCGGCGGGGACGTGGAGAGCGGCGCGACGATGCGGTTCTCCCCCGCTTCGCTGAAGCGGGAGATCGCCGAGCGCGAGGAGGCGTCGAAGCGCACGGAGGAGAACGGTTCCGCCACGGGTACGGGTACGGGCCCGGCCGCCGAGTCCGCCACGGCCACCGATGCGGGTGCGGCTGCGGGCGCGACTGCGGGCGCGGACAGTACGGGCAGTGCCGACGGTACGGACGGGAGCGGGGGCACCGGTTCGCTGCCCGACCCCGTGCCGACGACGGACGTGGCCGCCGACGCACCGGCCGACGCGGACGCCGGTGCCGTCACCGAAGCCGGTAGCGGTGCCGGAGCGTCCGAGCCCGCCGCGGACGCCATGGCGTCCGCCGACGACGCGAGCGGCACCGGGGATGCCGTCGACGGCGATGCCGCCGGGGCGCCGCAGGACCCCGCGCCCTCGGACGCCGTCCCGGACGCGGCGCCCCAGGACGCTCCGCCCGCCCCGTGGGCCCCGGCGCCGCCACAGGGTGGTCTGCCGCCGCTGCCGCCAACCTTCCAGCCCGCCGCGCCGCAGCCCGCCGCGCCTCCGGCGGCGTCGCAGTGGCCCGTGCAGGCCCCGGCCGCCGCCCCGGGCCCCGGAGGGTACGGATTCCCGCAGGTCGGCGCCCCTCAGGCACCGCAGCAGCCGCAGCACGGCGGTTACGGCTTCCCGCAGCAGGGCGGCTATGGCTTCCCGCAGCAGCAGCCCGCTCAGCCGGCGCAGCAGGCCCCTGCGCAGCAGCCCCCGGCACAGCCGCTTCCCCCGCAGGCCGGTTACGGCTTCCCGCAGCAGCCGCAGGCACCTCATGCGCCGCAGACACCGCTGCCGCCCCAGGCTCCTCACGCGCCCCAGGCACCGCAGGCACCCCAGTGGCCCGCACAGCAGGGCGTGCCCCTGCCCGCGCAGGCCGTCCCGCAGGAGTCCGCTCAGCCGCAGCAGGCACAGCAGGCCGACCAGCCGCAGCAGGCGCAACCACAGCCCCAGCAGCAGCAACAAGCCCCGCAGCCGCAGGGCCTACCCGAACAGGGCCAGGGACAGCACCCCCAGGCCCAGCCCGTCGACCCGCGCACCGGAGCCGCCTGGCCGTCCCCGATCACCCATGACCAGCGCGAGCGTTCCGTGCCCGGCGCCCCGCTCGGATACACGGCGGCGGTGGAGCTCTCCTCCGACCGGCTGGTCCGGGGCAAGCAGAAGGCACGGAGCAGCCGCGCGCCGTCCGCCGCGTCCCGCTTCAGGCTGGGCGGGAAGAAGGAGGAGGCCGAGCGGCAGCGCAAGCTCGAACTGATCCGCACCCCCGTGCTGTCCTGCTACCGGATCGCGGTCATCAGCCTCAAGGGCGGCGTCGGCAAGACCACGACGACCACGGCTCTCGGCGCGACCCTGGCGACCGAGCGGCAGGACAAGATCCTCGCCATCGACGCCAACCCGGACGCGGGCACGCTCGGCCGCCGGGTGCGCCGGGAGACCGGGGCCACCATCCGCGACCTGGTCCAGGCGATCCCGTACCTCAACTCGTACATGGACATCCGCCGCTTCACCTCGCAGGCGCCCTCCGGCCTGGAGATCATCGCCAACGACGTGGACCCGGCGGTCTCCACGACGTTCAACGACGAGGACTACCGGCGCGCGATCGACGTACTGGGCAGGCAGTACCCGATCATCCTCACCGACTCGGGCACCGGTCTGCTCTACAGCGCGATGCGTGGAGTGCTGGACCTCGCCGACCAGCTGATCATCATCTCGACGCCGTCGGTCGACGGTGCGTCCAGCGCGTCCACCACCCTGGACTGGCTGTCGGCGCACGGGTACGCGGAGCTCGTGCAGCGCTCCATCACCGTCATCTCCGGAGTTCGCGAGACCGGCAAGATGATCAAGGTCGAGGACATCGTGCAGCACTTCGAGACCCGCTGCCGCGGCGTCGTCGTCGTGCCGTTCGACGAACACCTCGCGGCCGGCGCGGAGGTCGACCTCGACATGATGCGTCCGAAGACCCGCGACGCGTACTTCACGCTCTCGGCGATGGTCGCCGAGGACTTCACGCGCGCCCAGCAGCAACAGGGGCTCTGGACGGCGAACGGCTCCACGCCCCCGCCGCAGTACGCCCCGCCGATGCCCGGCCAGCAGCAGTACGCGCCTCAGCAGCCCCAGCAGCCTCACCCGCAGCAGCAACCGCAACAGCCCTACGCCCAGCCCCAAGCCCAGCCCCAACCCCAGCAACCACAGCAGCCCCAGACGCCGTACGGCGGTGCTCAGCCGCCCCAACAGCCGTACGGCGGCGGCCCGTACCCGCCGCACCCGGGCCCCGGCGTGCAGCAGCACGGCTGGCAGTCCCCGCCGTCCCAGGCGCAGTCCCCGGCGAGTCCGGCCGGCCCGCCCGCGCCGGACCAGCCCGTTCAGCCTGGTCAGCCCGGTCCCTCGCAGGGCCCGCTCCCCCAGGCCCCGGTACCGCCTCCCGGCTGGCAGCAGCAACCGCCGTCAGCGCCTCAGCAGTAAGGCGACAGAGGAATAGACCAATGAGGGCCCGCACCGTCTCCACGGTGCGGGCCCTGCGCGCATTACCGCAGACCACACGCTGTTTCGAGGACCGTTGACGTGGCTCGACCACCGCTGATAAACCTTCGCTTCACCAGCTGGCGAACCACAGATCAACCCGCCTTCTCCGTGCGAGTCATGACGCGAGGTCCCTGACCATGGTTGAAAGAGTTCCACCACGCTCCGCCCAGCCGCGCCGATCTCGGCGTGTACTTCTGGCCTCCGGTGCCGCCGCGCTGGCGCTGGCCGCCGGTTCCGTCGTACCGGGCGCGCCGCTCGGTGCCGCACCGCAGGCGCAGGCCGCCGACAACGGCACGTCCACACTGACCGTCGCCGTCGCACAGAGTGTCGACTCCCTGAGCCCGTTCCTGGCGCAGAAGCTGATCAGCACCAGCGTCTCCCGGCTCATGTACGACTTCCTGACGAACTACGACGTCAAGGACAGCCACCCGATCCCCGCGCTCGCCACCAAGTGGGAGCCCTCCGCGGACAAGTTGACCTGGACGTACACCATCCGCTCCGACTCCAAATGGACGGACGGGCAACCCGTCACCGCCGAGGACGCGGCGTGGACGTTCAACAAGATGATGACCGACGAGGGCGCCGCGCAGGCCAACGGCAGCTTCGTCACCAACTTCAGGAAGGTGACGGCGCCCAGCCCGACCCAGCTGGTCATCGAGCTCAAGGAGCCGCAGGCCACCATGGCCGCGCTCGACGTGCCGATCGTCCCGAAGCACGTCTGGGAGAAGGTCGGTGACTTCTCCAAGTTCAACAACGACACGAAGTTCCCGATCGTCGGCAACGGGCCCTTCGTCCTGGCCGACTACAAGGTCGACCAGTACGTGAAGCTCAAGGCCAACAAGGACTACTGGCGCGGGAAGCCGAAGTTCGACGAGCTGGTCTTCAAGACGTACAAGGACCAGGACGCCGCGGTCGCCGCTCTGCGCAAAGGCGAGGTCTCCTTCGTCGCCGGATCCCCCGCCCTGACGCCCGCTCAGGCCGCTTCCCTCAAGGGCGAGAAGAACGTCAAGGTCAACGAGGGCCCCGGCCGCCGCTTCTTCGCGCTGGCCGTCAACCCCGGCGCGCAGACCAAGGACGGCAAGGAGTTCGGCGACGGCAACGAGGCCCTGCGCGACCAGAAGGTCCGTCAGGCCCTCTTCCTCTCCATCGACCGCAAGACGATCGTCGACAAGGTCTTCCAGGGCCACGCCGTCGAGGGCCAGGGCTACATCCCGCCGCGCTTCTCGGACTACTACTGGCAGCCCTCCGCCGGACAGAGCCTCGCCCACGACCCGGCCAGGGCCGCGAAACTGCTCGACGAGGCGGGCTACCCGCTCAAGGACGGCAAGCGCGTGGGCGAGGACGGCAAGCCGCTCGACCTGCGCATCCTGTGCCACGCCACCGACCCCAACGACAAGGCGATCGGCAAGTACCTCAAGGAGTGGTGGGGCAAGCTCGGCATCGGCCTCAAGGTCGACTGTCGCGACGACGTCTCCGTGCCCTGGTACGCCGGTGAGTACGATCTCGCCTTCGACGGCTGGTCCGTCAACCCGGACCCGGACTTCGTCCTCGGCATCCACACCTGCGCGGCACTGCCCGTCAAGGCCAAGGAGAGCGCCGCCACCGACAACTTCATCTGCGACAAGACCTACGACGGGCTCTACCGCAAGCAACTCGCCGAGTACGACCCGGCCAAGCGCGCGGATCTCGTCAAGCAGATGCAGTCGTGGCTGTACGACTCCGGGTACATGAACGTCATCGCGTACCCGAACGCGGTCGAGGCGTACCGCACCGACCAGATCAAGTCCATCACCACCATGCCCGAGGCGGCCGGCAACATCTACGGCCAGGACGGGTACTGGAGTTGGTGGTCGGCCGTTCCGGCGGACGGCGAGGGCGCGCACGGGGCGGGCGGTTCCGGCTCCGGTTCGGGTTCCACCGGTGTCGTGATCGGTGTCGTCGTGGTGGTCGTCGTCCTCGCGGGCGGCGGGCTGCTCCTCGCGAAGCGCCGCCGCGCCACGGCGGACGACCGCGAGTAGGAGGGCCCGGCAGTGGGCAGCGCGGCCCGCGACGCCGCGAAACCTGCTGCCGACCCCTCTGAGACCGACCGGCACATGGGGGGTGGAAGAAGGAGCGGGGCTCGGCGCGTGCAGCTGCAAGGCGGAGGAGGAAGGCAACGCGGAGCGTTGTCGACCGACGACAACGCCGCAGATGTGCGTGTTCAGCCCCGCGACGCCGCCTCCCATGTGCCGGTCGGTCCAAGCGCACCAGGACCGGCCGGGACCGACGGAGCGGTCGCGGGGTCTCCCGCGGTCCCCGCCACCACCGGCCGGTCCCCGTGCGGCACGAGTATCAGCACGAGTAACGAGAGTTCCTTATGACAGCTGACAGCACTCCGGCGCTCGTGCGGAACGCGGACGCGGATCCCGAAGGCCCGGCCCCGGCCGGTCCCTCGGCCGCACGCGGTCCACGGGCGCGCGACACCCGGGCCTATCTCCAGTACGTCGCGGCCAGGATCGGCGGCGCGATCGTCTCCCTCTTCGCCGTCCTGGTCACCAGCTTCTTCCTCTTCCGCCTGCTGCCCAGCGACCCGGTCAAGCAGATGACCGGCGGCCGGCGCGTCTCCGCCGAACAACTCCAGTCCTTGCGGCACCAGTTCGGGCTCGACCTGCCGCTCTGGAAGCAGTTCACCAGTTATGTGGGCGACGCGCTGACCGGGGACTTCGGCACCTCCTACCAGTTCCACGTCCCGGTCATCGACAAGATCGTCGAGGCGCTTCCGGCGACGCTGCTGCTCACCGGCACGGCGTACGTCCTCTACACCGCGCTCGGCATCTGGCTGGGCACCCGTACCGCCTGGCGCAACGGCTCGACGAGCGACCGCTTCCATACCGCGTTCGCGCTCACCCTCTACTCGGTCCCGTCGTTCTGGCTGGGCCTGCTCCTGATCATCGTCTTCTCGGTGGGCGTCGGGCCGATCCCCGGCATGTTCCCGACCGGAGGCATGGAGTCGGGCGGCGAGAGCGGGTTCGGTTACGTGCTCGACGTGGCGCACCACCTGATCCTTCCGGTGATCACACTGGTCGCGGCCGGGTACGCGCAGACGCTTCTGGTGATGCGTTCCTCGCTGCTCGACGAGATGGGCAGCGACTACCTGACCACGGCCCGCGCGAAGGGGCTGCGGGACGACGTCGTGCGCCGCAAGCACGCCGTGCCCAACGCCATGCTGCCGACGTTCACGCTGATGTTCGTGAACCTGGGGCGTGTGGTCGCCGGGCAGATCCTGGTCGAGACGGTGTTCTCCTGGCCGGGCCTCGGCGGCCTCTTCTACCAGGCGCTCAGCGTGCCCGATCTCCCTCTCGTACAAGGGCTGTTCTTCGTCTTCGCCACCGCGGTGATCCTGGCGAACACCCTGGCCGACGTGCTGTATCCGCTGCTCGATCCCCGGGTGGACCGATGACGACCGATTCCATGCCCACGCCCGCCGAGGGGGAGGGCGCCCCCGTCGAGGCCGGGGCCACGCCCGCCAGGACCGGGGCCGCCGGGAACCCGCGCGCCCTGGCCAGGGCCCGCAGACGGCAGTCCGCCGTCCGCTTCTGGCGCGACTACCGCCGCAACCGGGGCGGCCTGTGGGGCCTGGGCGCGCTCGTCCTGATCGCACTGGTCGCCGTGTTCGCCCCGCAGCTCGTCGGCGCGGACTCGCAGAGCGTCACCGACGCGCCCGGCGGCGCACTGGAGTCGCCGAGCGGTGAATTCCCGCTCGGCACCGACCAGTTCGGGCGCAGCGTGCTCGCGCTGCTGGTGTGGGGGGCCAGGGTCTCACTGACGGTCGGCCTGCTCGCGGCGTTCCTCTGCGTCGCCATCGGCACCCTCGTCGGCATCGTCGCGGGACACTTCCACGGCTGGTACACCACGGTCCTGATGCGGATCACCGACTGGTTCCTGGTGATGCCGACCCTGGTCCTGGCCATCGCGCTCGCCACGGTGATGGACCGCTCGATGTGGACCGTCGTCATCGCGATCGGCGTCACGACCTGGCCGACCACGGCCCGCCTCGTGCGCGCCCAGACCCTGGCCGTGGAGTCGCGCCCGTACATCGAACGGGCCCGGGCCCTCGGCGGCGACCACGGGCACATCATGATCCGGCACGTCCTGCCGAACGTGATGCCGCTGGTGCTCGCCCAGACCACGCTGGTGATCTCCAGCGCGATCCTCACCGAGGCCATGCTGGCCTTCCTCGGCCTGAGCGACCCGACCGTCACGTCCTGGGGCGGCATGCTCCAGGACGCCCGCGAGGCGGGCGCGGTGAGCGCGGGCCACTGGTGGTACCTGGCACCGCCCGGCATCGCCGTCGCCGCGGTCGCCCTGGCCTTCACCCTGTGCGGACGCGCCATCGAGTCCGTGCTCAATCCCAAGCTGGGGGTGACCCGTTGAGTACGCCGCGTACGCCGAACACGACGAGCACGGCGAGCACGCCGAGTGCCGCGGGCGACCGCGGGGCGCCGCTCCTGGAGATCCGGGACCTCACCGTGACCTACCCCGGCGGGGCGCGCGCCGTCCGCGGGGTGGACCTCGCCGTCGACGCCGGGCAGAAGCTCGGCATCGCCGGTGAGTCGGGCTGCGGCAAGTCGACCCTGGCGCTCGCGCTGCTGCGTCTGCTGCCCGCCGGGACGAAGGTCACCGGCGAGATCCTGCTGAACGGCGAGGACGTCCTCACCATGAAGTGGGGCCGGGTCCGGGCGGTGCGCTGGGCGGGGGCGTCGATCGTCTTCCAGGGCGCCATGCACTCCCTCAACGCGGTGCACCGCATCGGGGACCAGATCGCCGAGCCGATCCTGCTGCACGGCGGGGCGAGCCCGGCCGCCGCGGCCCGGAAGGCCGGTGAACTCCTGGAACAGGTGGGGCTGCCGGCCGCCCGCGCGAGCGCGTATCCGCACGAGCTGTCCGGCGGGCAGCGCCAGCGCGTGATGATCGCGATGGCTCTCGCCTGCGATCCGGACCTGGTCGTCGCGGACGAGCCGACCACCGCGCTCGACGTGATGATCCAGGCCCAGATCCTGCGGCTGATCGAGCGGCTGGTGGCCGAGCAGGACCTCGGCCTGATCATGATCAGTCACGACCTCGCGGTGCTCTCGGACACCTGCGACCGGCTCGCGGTGATGTACGCGGGCCGGGTCGTGGAGGAGGGTCCGGCCGCCGAGGTCCACCGCGACGCGCACCACCCGTACGGCAGGGCCCTGTCCGGAGCCTTTCCGCGCATCGGCGACCCGGCCTCCCGGTTCGCGCCCCGCGGGCTGCCCGGCGACCCGCCGGACCCGTCGGCGCTGCCGGACGGCTGCGCGTTCCACCCCCGCTGCCCGGTGGCACTGGACTCCTGCGCCACGCGGGACCCGGAGCCGCGGGAGTCGGGACCGGGGCGACGGGCCGCCTGTGTGCTGGTGGGACCGGAGGCGGCGACCGCGGCCCGGCCGGCCGCCGAGGAAGCGAGGAACACACCATGACCACCACTCCCCTGCTCAGCGCCGAGGGGCTGAAGGTCACCTTCCCCGGGCGGCGCGGGGACGCCCCGGCGCGCGCCGTGGACGGCGTCGACCTGGACATCCGGCCCGGCGAGATCGTCGCGCTGGTCGGGGAGTCCGGCTGCGGCAAGACGACACTGGCGCGGTCGCTGCTCGGCCTGGTGCCGCCGACGTCCGGGCGGGTGACCTTCGACGGGCAGCCGCTCGACCACACCAGCCGGGCGCTGAAGGCGTACCGCAAGCGGGTCCAGCTGGTGCTCCAGGACCCCAGCGGTTCGCTCAACCCCCGGCACACGGTGTACGACGCTGTCGCCGAGGGACTGCGCATCCACGGGTACGCGGGCGACGAGCGGGCCGCGGTCGCCGGGGCGCTGTCGCGGGCCGGGCTGCGGCCACCCGAACGGTTCTTCCTGCGCTACCCGCACGAGCTGTCCGGCGGGCAGCGCCAGCGGGTCGTGATCGCGGGCGCGCTGGTGCTGGAGCCGGAACTCGTCGTGGCCGACGAACCGGTGGCCTCGCTGGACGCCTCGGTGCGCGGGGAGATCCTGGCCCTGCTGCTGCGGCTGCGGGACGAGCTGGGTCTGTCGGCCCTGGTGGTCACGCACGACCTCGGGCTGGCGTGGAACATCGCGGACCGGGTCGCGGTGATGTACCTCGGGCGGATCGTGGAGACCGGCGAGGTGGAACAGATCCTCACGGCCCCCCGGCACCCGTACACCCGGGCCCTGCTGTCGGTGCTGCCGGAGGCCGGGACCGAGCCCGTGGTGCTGACCGGTGAGCCGCCGGACCCGTCCCGGGTGCCGTCCGGCTGCCGGTTCCACGCCCGCTGCCAGGTGCTGGCGTCGGGCGAGGCGGAGCGGGCGGGCGTCGCGGAGGCGTGCCGCACGGAGGAGCTGCCGGTGCTCGCCGGCAGCGGCCGGACGCAGGTGGCGTGCCACTGGGCGACCGCCACCGCGGCGGCGCGTTCCTGACCGGGCGGGCCGGGCCACCGCGACGCGGCGGTGGCCCGGCCCCGTACCCGGCGGAAGACCGAGTCAGCGGCGCTCGTACGCGGAGACGAGCTCGCCGCACCGCTTCACGTCGGCGGCCATCGCCACGAGCAGGTCGTCGACCGATTCGAACTTCCGCATCCCGCGCACGTAGGCGAGGAAGTCCACCGAGACATGGAGCCCGTACAGGTCGAGGCCGACGCGGTCGATCGCGTACGCCTCCACCGTCCGCTCCGTGCCGTCGAACTGGGGGTTGGTGCCGACCGAGATCGCGGCGGGCATCGACTCGCCGTTCGCGTTGAGCCAGCCCGCGTAGACGCCGTCGGCGGGGATCGCGGTGTGCGGCAGCGTCTCCAGGTTGGCCGTGGGGAAGCCGAGCTCGCGGCCGCGCTGGGCGCCGCGGACCACGATCCCCTCGACCCGGTGCGGCCGTCCCAGGATCTCGGCGGCGCCCGCGACGTCGCCCGCGGCGACCAGGCGCCGGGTGAGGGTGGAGGAGAACGGTTCGCCGCCGCCCGCCTCGCCGCTCACGTACAGGTCGATGACCTCGACGTCGTAGTCGTACGTCGCACCGAACTCGGTGAGCAGCTGCACGTTGCCGGCCGCCCTGTGGCCGAAGCGGAAGTTCGGGCCCTCGATGACCAGACAGGCGTGCAGCCGGTCGACGAGCACCTTCACGATGAAGTCGGTCGGCGCCAGTTTCGAGAACTCGGTGGTGAAGGGCAGGACCAGCACCGCGTCCACGCCGAGGTCGGCCATCAGCTCGGCGCGCCGGTGGTGCGGGGCGAGCAGCGGGGGGTGGCTGCCGGGGCGCACGACCTCGCTGGGGTGCGGGTCGAAGGTCACCACGACCGACGGCACGCCCAGTTCGCGCGCCCGCTCCACAGCACGCCCGATGATCAGCTGGTGTCCGCGGTGCACTCCGTCGTAGGAGCCGATGGTGACGACGCTGCGTCCCCAGCCCTCGGGGATGTCCTCCAAGCCACGCCAGCGCTGCACTGTGACCGCTCCTCGCCCGAACCCGTGTACATGAAATTGCTTTTTACGCAGGTCTAAGACTGCCATGCTCACGCCCCGCGGCTCGCATCGGCATCGGTTTCGGGCCTCCCGACGCCGCCACCGCCCGCCGTGCGTCCGGGCCGAGGAGGGCCCGCCATTCCTGCGGGGCGTCGTCCGCCCACCCGGCGACCAGGGCGGCGAAACCGGGCGCATCCCGCATCGTTCCGGCCAGCAGGCGGTCGAACCGGCAGGCGCCCTCGGGGGTGCGGACCAGCAGCGTCCCCGCGCGGTGGACCAGGGCACGGGTGCGAGCCGGGGCACGCTCGCCGCAGCCCGTCGCGGCCGCCCGCAGCAGGGCCTCCAGCACGCGGGGGTCGCGGTGCGCGCCCTCCTCGAAGTCGAGCAGGACCTCCAGCAGCTCGCCCCGGAGCCGCCCGGAGTCCGGGCCTCCCGGTGCGGCGAGCACCCCGGCGAGGGAGGCGCGCACCGCGGGCGGCACAGGACGGTCCCGCAGCAGTCCGGTCACCAGGGGCCGCAGCAGGGCGCGGGCAGCCGGGCCGTGCTCCAGCCTCCGGTCGAGGTAGGCGGCGGGGTGGACGGTGTCGGCGGGGTGGCCGTCGATGTACGCCCGGACGAGTCCGGCGGCGTGCAGGGCCAGCGCGGGGGCGTCGGTCCCGGCGAGCGCGCGCAGCGTCCGCGCCGCTCCCTCGCCGGGTCGGGTGAGCCGTTCCCGCAGTGCCGCGAGCACCTGTTCCGGGTGGGTGGGCAGCGCGGCGACGAGGGCCTCGACGGGCAGCGGCGGCGCGCCCCCGACGAAGGCCCGCAGCGCCTGCGCGAGGACCCGGTCCCGGGTTCCCGGGTCCTGGACGAGGAGGGTGAGCGCGGCCCCGCGCGCGGCGTCGTCGTCGGGGCGGGCCAGGAGGGCGTCGGCGGCCCCGCGCAGCAGCTCGCGGTCGTCGTCGAGGACCACGTGCGGGGCGGTGAGCAGGGCGTACGAGGCGGCGGCGGCCCGGCGTCCGGGGTGTTCCTCGTCACGCGCCCAGCGGTCCACGGCCCGGCACAGCGCCGACGGCTCCTCCTCGGCCAGCACGGCCAGCAGTTCCCCGGCCCTGGGGTGGCCGCTCGCGACCAGGGCGTCGGCCAGGTCGTCGACGGCCAGGTCCCGGTGGGCGTGGAGCAGGGCCTGGGCGACGGCGGCCACGGTCGGGCGCGGGGCGCCGCCGTCCCCGGCGGCCAGCGGGCGCTCGTCGGTGAACCAGGCGCACAGCAGCGGCTGCACGGCCCGCGGCCGGGCGGTGAGGAGGCGTGCGACGGCGTCGAGGTACCCCTCACCATCGGTACCGTCCTCGGGCCCCGGGACGGGGCCGTGGCCGTCGCTGCCCGCGTCGGCCCGGCGCGGCCCGTCGGCGGGGACGAGGCGCCGGAGCAGATCGAGCCGGTCCGGCTCGGGCAGCCTCAGCCGCCGCCAGAACCACGGGCCGAACCCGGCGTACGTCGCGACGGCTCCCGGCCCGCCCGTGACGGCGTGCCGGACGACGAGACCGGCGAGCAGCCGCAGCACGTCCAGATGGGGCAGGGCGTCCGGCACCCGGAGAAGGGTGCGCGAGAGCAGGTGGGCGGCCCACCAGCGGGCGTCTTCGCGGGCGCGGTGCCCGGCCGTCGGCGAGGGCGCGCACGTCAGCCGGTCCAGGGCCTCGACGAGACCGGCCAGGCGGTGCGCCAGCGCGGCGGGGCCCTCCCGGCGTCCCAGGAGCAGCAGCGCCTGGACCACCGGGCCGGTCCGGTGGCGCGGCACGGGCAGGGCCCGGGGCCGGTGCGCCGGGCCGGTCACCGCTGCCGCCTCCGCCGCCGTTTGCGGCGCGGGCGGGCCGACCGGTGCGCCCGCCGCCGTGGAAGCCGCCTCGGATGCGGGGGCGGTGCCGCGCCGGTCCCGCGCCCGGCGCGGCCTCGGGACACGGGGCACGCGCGCCACGACGTCCGCCGTAGGCGGCCCGGCCCCGGCCCCCGGTCCCGGGTCCGGGTCCGGCTGCCCGGGGTGGACCAGTGCGTGCAGGGCCGTGTCCAGGTCCAGATGGGCGCCCTGCACCCAGTCCCCCAGCTCCTCGTGGGCGAAGCGGTAGCCCGCGCCCGCCGGGACGATCAGGCCCTCGGTGAGGACCGCCGACGCCCAGCCGGTGCGCCAGGGGAAGATCTCCTCGAACGTCGCCCCGTCCAGCTCCCCCTGTCCGCGGCCCAGACAGCGCCGCGCCGCCTCGTGGACCTGTCCGGCCACCCGGGCGGCCAGGCGGCGGACCGCGCCGCCCCCGGGCGCCGGGTCCGACAGGGCCGCGACACGGAGCGCCACGCGCAGGCACATCAGGTCCAGGTGGGCCCCGAAGACCTCGTCCGTGTCGGGCCGTCCCCCGGCGTCCGGCGGCAGTGCCTCGCGCACCTCCGCGAACAGGCGCAGCGTGAGCGGGTGCCGGTCGTGGCCGGGTGCCAGCGCCCCCGGCGGAACGGCGTACCGTTCCGCGGCCCGTGCGGCCTGGCTCGCGGTGAGGTCCCCGAGGCGGACGGCGTACGGGGGCCGTCCGGCCCGCCGCGCGGGCCGGTGCAACGCGTCGGGCGGGAGGAGCGCGCCGGCCGTCTCCCAGTGCTCGGGCGTGCAGGCGATCACGAGCCGCACGTCGTTGGCACGCAGCCAGTCCACCGTCCTGGCGGTCCACCGGGCCAGGTCGTGGGCGAGCACGGAGGGCATCTCCTCGGGCCCGTCCAGCAGGACCAGCAGCGGGTTCCCGTTGCCCGAGGCCAGCCGGGCCACGCGTTCGGGAACGGCCGTGGCCATGTCGCCGCGCGCACCGGCGGCGGACACGATCCGTCCGGCCCGCCGCAACGCCCGGCCGATCGCGTCGGCCACCGAGGCGTCGTCGGCCAGCAGATCGGCGCCCCGCAGCCGGACCGTGGGGGCGGGCACCGGCCCGCGGGCCCGGCGGGCGGCGAGCGCGGCCAGTTCGGTGGTACGGCCGGAGCCCGGCGCTCCGACGAGGCCCAGGACCACGGCGGGCCCGGGCTCCGGTGCCGGTGGCCCCGCGGGGAACGTGAAGACGGCGAACTCCGCGGTGATGTGCGGGCGTTCCACCGGATCGGGGCAGCCGGACGGGCCGCCCGCCGCCCCCAGCGAGGTCGCCGTCAGGTGGAGGACTCCCGCGAGGTTCAGGTCGCGCCCGTAGCCGGGCACGCCCGTCGTGTTGCGCCGCAGCAGCTCGCCCAGCGGGCCGTCGGTGCCCGGGCCGCCGAGCGGCACCGCGAGGCCCGCGGCGGGGTGCCCGGCCCGCAGGGCGGTGCCCAGGACTGCGACGACCGCCCCGCTGTCCGGGTCGACGACGGGCCCGCCCCGGGCCGTACCACCCATCCGCAGCGCGTCCGCGCCGTCCGTGCCGAGCGCGAGTTCCAGCGCACCCTCGATCCGGTGGTCGCGCCCGTCGACGGTGGAGGTCACCGGGCAGGTGCCGAGCACCCGTGCCTCGCGCCAGCCGTGGGCGGCGATCGTCACGTACGTCCCCGCCTCGATCCGGCTCCGGGAAGCGATCGGGACCGGTTCGACGCCGAGCACGCGTGGCCCTCCGGTGCGCAGCAGCGCGAGGCCCCGCTCGGGCAGTGCGGTGATGTCCCCGGCCCCCGCGGAGCAGTTGCGGCCGTCCGCTCCGTGCAGGACCAGCCGGGCGGCGCCGGTGATTGTTTCGTGGCTGGTCACGACCGTGCCGCGGTCGTCGGCGACGAAGCCGGCCCCCCGCGGCCGGCCGGCCGGATCGCAGATTCGTACCAGCGTCGTCCGGTCCCCGCTTCCCATGGTCCGACGTTAGGTCGGCCACGACCGGCGCGCGGACCACTCGGGTCGAAAGCGCCCCGGGGCACCCCCAATTCACCCCTCGCGCTTGCTCGTTGGGGTGAATTCGGGGCGTTCGGCGGACCGGAGCCGCCAGGGCACGCGTGGAGCGGACGCGGCGGCCCCGCCCTCCGGGACGGGGCCCGGCACAGCTCGCGGGCCCCTGCCGTCGTCAGGCGAAGACGGCGAGGCTCTTGGCCTTGCCCTTCTGCTCCTCGACGAGGACCAGGAAGCGCCCGTCGGGGCCAAAGACCCCGACCGGCCCCGGCGGGAAGGCGGGCATGTCCAGCCGTACCCCGTTGAGCAGCAGCCTGGCGCGCTTCTCGTCGACGTCCCAGCGGGGGAACGCGGAGGCGGCGGCCTCGGCCACCGGCATCACGGTCAGCCGTTCCTGGTGCTGGTCGAGCGTCCGCGCCGCGTCGAGTCCGTACGGGCCCACGCGGGTCCGCCGCAGCGCGGTCAGGTGCCCGCCGACGCCGAGCGCGGCGCCGAGGTCGCGGGCGATGGCACGGACGTACGTGCCGGAGGAGCAGACGACGGAGACGACCAGGTCGATCACCGGCGTGCCGTCCTCGGCGGTCTCCTCGCGCACGTCGTAGACGCGGAAGGACGAGATCGTCACCGGCCGGGCCGGGATCTCGAATTCCTCGCCGCCGCGCACCCGGGCGTAGGACCGCTTGCCGTCGATCTTGATGGCGCTGACCTTGGACGGCACCTGCATGATCGGACCGGTCAGGGCCGCGACTCCGGCGTCGGTGGCGTCACGGGTCACCCCGGAGGCGTCGGTGGACGAGGTGATCTCGCCCTCCGCGTCGTCGGTGACGGTGTTCTGGCCGAGCCGGATCGTGCCGAGGTACTCCTTCTCGGTCAGCGCGAGATGGCCGAGGAGCTTGGTGGCCCGTTCCACGCCGAGCACGAGGACGCCCGTCGCCATCGGGTCCAGCGTTCCGGCGTGGCCGACGCGCCGGGTCCGGGCGATGCCGCGCATCTTGGCGACGACGTCGTGCGAGGTGAAGCCGGCCGGCTTGTCGACGATGACCAGGCCGTCCTCGGGGCCCGTGCCGCCCCGGCCCGGGGCCGCCTTCCCGCCCCGGCCGGCCGTCTTGTTCTGCGATGTCATTCGGAGGCGGTGTCCTCGTCGTTCGCGCCGTCCGCCTTGCGGTACGGGTCGGCGCCACCGGCGTACGCGGCGCCCGAGGACGCCTCGCGCACCCGCGCGTCCGAGGCACGGGCCCGGTCGAGGAGGTCCTCGATCGTCCTGGCGTTCTCGGGGAGCGCGTCGGCCACGAACGTCAGCGTGGGGGTGAACTTGGTCCCCGCCGCCGCTCCGACCGCCGAGCGCAGCACGCCCTTCGCGCTCTCCAGCCCGGCCGCCGCGCTCGCCCGCTCCTCGTCGTCCCCGTAGACCGTGTAGAAGACCGTGGCCTCCCGCAGGTCACCGGTGACCCGGGTGTCCGTGATGGTCACGTGCGTACCCAGACGGGGGTCCTTGATACCGCGCTGCAGTTTCTGGGCGACCACCTCCTGGATGAGGTCCGCCAGCTTTTTCGCCCGCGCGTTGTCGGCCACTGGTCCGTCTCCTTCTCAGCTTCGGGACAGGCCACCGAGGGGTGGCACGTACCACCCCTCGCCGTCCCTTCCTTCTTACGTGCTCAATCGTCTTGGTCGCTGTGCAGCCGCCGTCGTACGGACAGCAGCTCCACTTCCGGCCGGGCGGCCACCAGCCGCTCGCACCGGTCCAGAACATCTGTGAGGTGTCCGGTGTCCCCGGAGACCGCGGCAAGGCCGATCTCGGCCCTCCGATGGAGATCCTGACCGCCCACCTCCGCCGCGCTCACCGCGTATTTGCGCTGGAGCTCGGCGACGATGGGACGGACGACGGAACGCTTCTCCTTCAACGACCGTACGTCGCCGAGAAGCAGATCGAAGGACAGTGTCCCCACATACATGAATGTCCGGATGTCCCGCCGGTTCGGGTTCGCGCCCTGCCAGCGCTTGGCAGGGACACCAGAACCGTACACGGAACGGTCGGGGCCGATCGACGGAAATACGACCCGTCGACCGGCCCCGACCATTGCGGAGAACTCCGGGAGGCGTCCCCCCGGAGACCCGCCGCGGATCAGCCTCGCGGCTTCTCGCGCATCTCGTACGTCGCGATGATGTCGTCGACCTTGATGTCGTTGAAGTTGCCGAGGTTGATACCGCCCTCGAAGCCTTCGCGGATCTCGGTGACGTCGTCCTTGAAGCGGCGCAGACCGGAGATGGTGAGGTTCTCTGCGATGACCTTGCCATCGCGCAGCAGGCGCGCCTTGGTGTTGCGCTTGACCTCGCCGGACCGGACGAGCACACCGGCGATGTTGCCCAGCTTGGACGAGCGGAAGATCTCGCGGATCTCCGCCGTACCGAGCTCGACCTCTTCGTACTCCGGCTTGAGCATGCCCTTGAGGGCCGCCTCGATCTCCTCGATCGCCTGGTAGATGACCGAGTAGTAGCGGACGTCCACGCCCTCGCGCTCGGCCATCTGCTGCGCACGCCCGGCGGCGCGCACGTTGAAGCCGATCACGATGGCGTCGGAGCCGGTCGCCAGGTCGATGTCCGACTCGGTGACCGCACCCACGCCGCGGTGCAGGACCCGGATGTCGACCTCGTCGCCGACGTCGAGCTGGAGCAGCGAGGACTCCAGAGCCTCCACCGAACCGGACGCGTCGCCCTTGATGATGAGGTTGAGTTCCTGGACCAGACCGGCCTTGAGCGCCTCGTCGAGGTTCTCCAGGGAGAACCGGACGCCCTTGCGGGCGAAGTTGGCGTTGCGCTCGCGGGCGGCACGCTTCTCGGCGATCTGCCGGGCCGTGCGGTCCTCCTCGACCACGAGGAAGTTGTCGCCGGCGCCCGGGACGTTGGTGAGACCGAGCACGAGGACCGGGGTCGAGGGACCCGCCTCCTCGACGTTCTCGCCCTTGTCGTCGAGCATGGCGCGCACGCGGCCGTAGGCGTCGCCGACGACCATCGTGTCGCCGACGCGGAGGGTACCGCGCTGGACGAGGACGGTCGCCACGGCGCCGCGGCCGCGGTCGAGGTGGGCCTCGATCGCGATGCCCTGCGCGTCCTGCTCCGGGTTGGCCCGCAGGTCGAGCGAGGCGTCCGCGGTCAGGACCACGGCCTCCAGGAGCTCGTCGATGTGCAGCCCCTGCTTGGCGGAGATGTCGACGAACATCGTGTCGCCGCCGTACTCCTCGGCCACCAGACCGAACTCGGTGAGCTGGCCGCGCACCTTGGTCGGGTCGGCGCCCTCGACGTCGATCTTGTTGACCGCGACCACGATCGGCACGTCGGCCGCCTTGGCGTGGTTCAGCGCCTCGATCGTCTGGGGCATCACACCGTCGTTCGCCGCGACCACGAGGATCGCGATGTCGGTGGACTTCGCACCACGGGCACGCATGGCGGTGAACGCCTCGTGACCCGGGGTGTCGATGAAGGTGATCCGACGGTCCTCGCCGTTGACCTCGGCGGAGACCTGGTACGCACCGATGTGCTGCGTGATGCCACCAGCCTCGCCCGCGACGACGTTCGTCTTGCGGATCGCGTCCAGCAGTCGGGTCTTTCCGTGGTCGACGTGACCCATGACGGTCACGACCGGCGGGCGCGGGATGAGCTCCTCGTCGCCGCCCTCGTCCTCGCCGAACTCGATGTCGAAGGACTCGAGCAGCTCGCGGTCCTCCTCCTCCGGGCTGACGATCTCGAGGACGTAGTTCATCTCGTCGGCCAGCAGCTTCAGCGTGTCGTCGGAGACCGACTGCGTGGCCGTGACCATCTCGCCGAGGTTCATCATCACGGCGACGAGCGACGCCGGGTTGGCGTTGATCTTCTCCGCGAAGTCGGTGAGGGAGGCACCGCGCGACAGACGGACGGACTGCCCGTTGCCGCGGGGCAGCATGACGCCGCCCACCGACGGGGCCTGCATGGCCTCGTACTCCTGGCGCCTCTGCCGCTTCGACTTGCGGCCACGACGCGCCGGACCGCCGGGACGGCCGAACGCACCCTGCGTGCCACCGCGGCCACCGGGGCCACCGGGACGACCGCCGAAACCGGGACGACCGCCGAAGCCGCCGCCACCGCCACCGGGACGACCGGCACCGCCGCCACCGCCACCGGGACGACCGGCGAAACCGCCGCCACCGCCACCGGGACCGGCCGGACGGCCCGCGAAGCCGGGACGACCGCCACCGCCACCGGGACGACCGCCACCGCCACCGGGGCCACGGCCACCGGGGCCGCCGCCGGGACGCGGGCCCGCGGCGGGACGCTGCGGCATCATGCCCGGGTTCGGACGGTTACCACCGGGGCCGCCGCCCGGACGGGGCGCCTGCGGACGCGGCATGCTGCCCGGGGTGGGACGCGGAGCGCCCTGGCCCTGGGGACGCGGGGCGCCACCGGGGCCGCCCTGCGGGCGCGGGGAAGGACGGTCCTGGCCGCCGGGGCGCGGAGCGCCGCCCGGACGGGGCGCCTGCGGACGGGCCATGCCCGTCGAGCCGCCGGACGTGAAGGGGTTGTTGCCCGGACGGGGACCGGCCGGACGTGCGCCGGGGCGCGGGCCGCCCTGGCCACCGGGACGGGCCGGACGCTCGCCGCCACGGCCGCCGTCGCGCTGGCCGCCGCCGGGACCCGGGCGTGCGCCGGGGCGCGGGCCGGGGGTGGCGCCGGAGGGGCGCGGTGCCTGCTGCTGGGGCGCGGCCGGCTGGGCCGGGGCCGAGAACTCGGCGGCCGGGACCGGGGTCACCGGCGCCGGCTTCGGCGCCGGACGCGGGCCGGGGCGCGGCCCGGGAGAGGGCGCCGAGGGGGTGCTGCTCGCCGGGGCGGCGGGAGCCGGCTTGGGGGCCGGGGCGCCAGGCTTCGGGGCAGCGGGACGTGCCGCGGCGGCCGGAGAGGGCGCCGAGGGCTTGGCAGGCGTCGCCTTGCGGGGCGCGCCAGGCTTGGCAGCGGGCTTGCCGGCGCTGCCGCCGGGCCCCTGCAGTGCGTCAGTCAACCTGCGTACAACCGGCGCCTCGATCGTCGAGGACGCCGAACGGACGAATTCACCGAGTTCCTGGAGCTTGGCCATGACGACCTTGCTCTCCACACCGAACTCCTTGGCGAGTTCGTATACCCGGACCTTAGCCACTTCGCTCCTTTTAGGTCCGGTTACCGCCGGACCGTCGCTACTTCATGGGCGTACTCATCGCGTACTCATCGAGTGCTCATCGCAATCTCGACCTACTTCCAACTCGCGAGGTACCTGACCGCACGGGGTTTTCCGTGCCGTTCACTTCTTACGGTGTCGCCCGCTCGACGAACCCCCGCAGTGCGGTGGTGTCGAACGGCCCCTTGGCCTTGAAGGCCCGGGGGAACGCCCGGCGGCGAACCGCCAGGTCCAGACAGACAGAGACGGGGTGTACGTACGCACCCCGGCCGGGCAGCGTACCGCGAGGATCGGGGACACAGGCGTCCCCGTCCGCGACGATGCGCAGCAGCTCGTGCTTGGCCGCCCGCTCCCGGCATCCCACGCAGGTTCGCTCAGGGCACGCCCGGGCATGCGTCCGGCCAGACACGTCCAAGTCTACCTCCCCACATCGACCTCACCCCTTTGGGGCAAAAATCGAACGCATGTTGTTGTCACAGCGGTACGCCGCCCGGGGATTATTCCCGCGGCCCGTGCGAAATCACCCGGCGCCGGTGCTCCCGTCCCGCCGTCGCCGCCTCCGGACACCGTCCCGCCGTCGGGCCGGACGCCCGCCCGGCCCGACGGGCGGATCAGCCGCGCTCCGACCGCTGACGGGCCCGCTCGGACCGCTCCCGGTCGGCGACGTCGCGCTCGGCGTCCGTCTCCGTGTCCGGGCGGATGTCGATACGCCAGCCGGTGAGGCGGGCGGCGAGGCGGGCGTTCTGCCCCTCCTTGCCGATCGCGAGCGAGAGCTGGTAGTCCGGCACGGTCACCCGGGCGGACCGGGCGCCGAGGTCCACGATCTCGACCTTGCTCACCCGCGCGGGCGACAGGGCGTTGGCGACCATCTCGGCCGGGTCGTCCGACCAGTCGACGATGTCGATCTTCTCGTCGTGGAGTTCGGCCATCACGTTGCGTACCCGGCCGCCCATCGGGCCGATGCAGGCGCCCTTGGCGTTGAGGCCGGAGCGGGTCGAACGGACCGCGATCTTGGTGCGGTGACCGGCCTCGCGGGCGATCGCGCAGATCTCGACGGAGCCGTCGGCGATCTCCGGGACCTCCAGCGCGAAGAGCTTCTTCACCAGATTGGGGTGCGTGCGCGACAGCGTCACGGACGGACCGCGCACACCCTTGACGACCCGGACGACGTAGGTGCGCAGGCGCAGGCCGTGCGGGTACTCCTCGCCCGGCACCTGTTCCTGCACCGGCAGGATGGCCTCCAGCTTGCCGATGTCGACCAGCACGTTCTTCGGGTCCTTGCCCTGCTGGACGACGCCGCTGACGATGTCGCCCTCGTGGCCCGCGTACTCCCCGAACGTCTTGTCGTCCTCCGCGTCGCGCAGGCGCTGCAGAATGACCTGCTTGGCCGTGGACGCGGCGATCCGACCGAACCCGGAGGGGGTGTCGTCGAACTCCTTGGGCTCCTGGCCCGGCTCCAGGTCGGCCGGGTCCTCCGTCGCCCACACCGTCACATGGCCGCGCTCGTCGATCTCCACGCGCGCGCGGCGGTGGCTTCCCTCGGTCCGGTGGTAGGCGATGAGGAGGGCCGACTCGATCGCCTCGACGAGCACGTCGAAGGGGATCTCCTTGTCCTGCGCCAAGCCCTTCAAGAGCTTCACGTCGATGTCCACGGCTACGCCTCCTCTTCCTTCTTGTCCTTGCGGTTGAATTCGATCTCCACGCGTGCCCTGGCGATCTCGTCGAAGGCGATCCGGCGGGAAGTGGGCCTACGGCCCTTGACGCCCGGCACCTCCAGGTCGAGCCCGTCCTCGTCCACGGCGAGGATCCGGGCGACCAGCTCGCCGCCCTCGCGCAGGTGCAGCCTGGCCAAGCGGCCGGTGGCGCGTACGTAGTGGCGGTGCTCCGTCAGCGGGCGGTCGGCACCGGGGGAACTGACTTCGAGGACGTACTCGCCCTCGCCCATCGCGTCGGTCTCGTCGAGCTTCTGGGAGATCACGCGGCTCAGCTCGGCGCAGGCGTCCAGCTCCACGCCCTCTTCGGAGTCCACGACGACCCGCAGCACCCGGCGGCGGCCCGCCCGGCTCACCTCGATCTCCTCGAGGTCCAGTCGCTCGGCGCTGACGAGCGGTTCGAGCAGCCCGCGCAGCCTTTCGCTCTGGGTGGTGCTCATCCGGGTGACTCCTCGGCCGCGTGTGCTGTTGTGGGATCTCGCGTGTCAGGTCAAAGGGTATCCGGTCCCGAGGGGTGTTGCCGTCCTCCCGCCCCCCGACCGCGGGTACGCTCGCCTGCGGTGATCACTTCAGGACAGATCCAGTCACAACAGGGCCAACCCCGAAGGAGAAACAAGTGCGGCGCACGGGGACGACGCGCAGAGGCGCGTTGACCGCGACGGGGGCGATCGCCATGGGCGCGATCCTGAGCGGCTGCGGCGGGAACGGGGAAGGCGAGGGCTCCACCCGGGCCGACGCGCCGACCGCCGCCGAGATCGCCCGGGCCATGCGGACGGAGCGCAGGCTCCGGGCGGGCGCCGCGCGGACCAGTCTGGAACTGCTGGCCCGCTACGAGCACGTGGTCGGCGCCTATCCGGTGATCGCCGCCCGGCTCGCGCCGTTGCGCGACGCCGTGCGGGCCCACACCAGGACACTGGCGCCCGACGGCGGACAGGAGCTCACGTCCACGAGGTCGCGCGCGACCGGTGCCCGGGCCGCCGTCGAGGAACTGGCCGACGCGGAACGCCGCACGGCCGACGCCCACCTGGCGTCGCTCATGGAGGCGCCGCCGGAACTGGCCCGGCTGCTCGCGTCGATCGCGGCGGCCGGCGCGGCCCATGCCTATCTGCTGACCGACCTGGCCAAGGAGACCTCGTCATGAACGACGGGACCGTCATGAGCGCCGCGACGCGCAAGGCCGCCCAGGCGGCGCTGGCCGCCGAGCACGCGGCGGTGTACGGCTACGGCGTGGTCGGCGGGCGCGTCACGGCGGACCGCCGGGCCGAGGCCACCGCGGCCTATCACGCCCACCGGGCCCGCCGGGACGCGCTGGTGCGGTCGCTCCGCGACGTGGGCGCCCAGCCGGTGGCGGCGCGGGCCGCGTACGCTCTGCCCTTCGCGGTGCCGGACGCGGCGGCGGCGGTCCGGCTGGCCGCCGTGCTGGAGGACCGGGTCGCGGACGTGTACTCCGACCTCGTGCGGGCTGCCGAGGGGCCGCTGCGGCGCCAGGCCGCGGACGCGCTGCGCGAGTCGGCCGTGCGCGCGGTCCGCTGGCGGGGCAGCGGCGTACCGTTCCCCGGTCTCGTCGAGCACGCCGCCGACGGGTCCGGTGCGACGGCCGGGGCGGCGAAGAAGGCCGCCGGGGACGGGGCCGGTCCGGGGAACGGCTCCGGCTCCGCGCACTGAAGAGGCTTCGAGAGGGAACAAGACACGTATGGATTTCGAACCGCCGCAGCGGCTGGTGCGAGCGCTCGGCGAGTCGTACGGGGACGCCGCCGACTGGCTGGCGCGGCTTCCGGCACTGACCGAGGAGGCGCTGTCCTCGACCGGGCGGGAGCCGACCGTCGACCGGGTCGTCGCCCCTGGCGGCCGCAGCGGTCTGGTCCTGCTGGTGACGTGTTCCGACGGCACCCCGGCGGCACTGAAGATCGCCCCGCCCGGGGCCGCGCCCGAGCAGGAGCGCGCGGCGCTGGCGCACTGGAACGGCTGGGGCGCGGTACTGCTGCTCGCCGACGGCCCCGGCGCGCTGCTGCTGGAGCGGTTGCATCCCGAGGTGTCGCTGCGCTCGCTGCCGGAGGCGAAGGCGCTGCTGGAGGCGGCGGGCACGGTGCGCCGACTCTGGGTGGAGCCGCCGGCCGGGCACGGCTTCGAGACGGTCGCCGAGCGGACCGCGCGCCAGGCGGGACCGATGCGTGCCGGCGCCTCGGCCGATCCCGGTCTGGAACCGCTGGTCTCCGCGGCGCTCGCGGCGCGCGACGAGCTGCTCGACCACTCCCCCGAACTCCTGCTGCTGCACGGGAACTTCCGGCAGAGCAAGGTCCTGGCGGGCGAGCGCGCGCCCTGGCTGACGGTCGGGCCCGAGCCGCTGGTCGGCGAGCGGGCCTACGATCTCGCGCGCCTGGTGCGCGACCGCGTCGAGGATCTGATCGCCTCGCCCGCAGGTCCGGCGTCGGCGCGGCGCCGGATCGGAAAACTGGCCGACGCGCTGGACGTGGACCGGGAGCGGCTGCGCGGCTGGACGCTGTTCCGCGCGGTGGAGTCGGGCACCCGGGCGCTGGCGGCGGGCCGCCGCCAGGAGGGCGAGCTGACGCTGGAGTTCGCCGGCTGGCTGTAGACCGTGGGGGCCGGGGCGTCCCCGGCGTCCCGGCCGTGGGGATCTCCCGGGTGCGCGACGGCAGCCCCCCGCGCGACGCGCGGGGGGCTGCCGTGTGCCGTGCGGCCCGGAGCCGGGGTCGGACTGCCTTCGAGCGGTCCGAGATCGTCCGGCCGGCTCTCAGTCCTGGGCGG
The DNA here is from genome assembly GCF_042892615.1 of Streptomyces sp. NPDC001750. Classification (NCBI taxonomy): domain Bacteria; kingdom Bacillati; phylum Actinomycetota; class Actinomycetes; order Kitasatosporales; family Streptomycetaceae; genus Streptomyces; species Streptomyces sp. NPDC001750. Next base: position 51,739 of record NZ_JBIAUE010000002.1, read on the forward strand.
CGAGGCGGGCGATCGCCTCGTCGACCGTGAGTTCCTCGCGCTCTCCGGTCCGGCGGTCCTTGAGCTCCAGGACGCCTTCGGCCGAGCGGCGGCCGGCGACCAGGATCTTCGGGACACCGATCAGCTCGGCGTCGGTGAACTTCACGCCGGGCGAGACCCCTGCCCGGTCGTCGACCATGACCCGCAGACCGGCGGCGGCGAGCCGGTCGGAGACGTCGAGGGCGAGTTCCGTCTGGAGGGCCTTGCCCGCCGCGACGACGTGGACGTCGGCCGGGGCGATCTCGCGCGGCCAGCACAGCCCCTGCTCGTCGGCGGTCTGCTCGGCGAGCGCGGCGACGGCGCGGGAGACGCCGACGCCGTACGAGCCCATGGTGACCCGGACCGGCTTGCCGTTCTGGCCGAGCACGTCGAGCTGGAAGGTGTCCGCGTACTTGCGGCCCAGCTGGAAGATGTGGCCGATCTCGATGGCGCGGTCCAGCTTGAGGCCGGCACCGCACCGGGGGCAGGGGTCGCCCTCCTCGACGACGACCACGTCGAGGTACTCGTCGACCTCGAAGTCGCGGCCGACCACGACGTTCTTCGTGTGGGTGCCCGGCTTGTTGGCGCCGGTGATCCAGGAGGTGCCGGGGGCGACGCGCGGGTCGGCGATGTAGCGGACCTTCTCGAGGCCCTGCGGGCCGACGTATCCGCGCACCAGGTCGGGGCGGCCCTCGAAGTCCTCCGCGGTGACCAGTTCGACGACGGCGGGGGCCAGGTGCTCGCCGAGCTTGCCGAGGTCGACCTCGCGGTCGCCGGGCACGCCCACCGCGACGATCTCGCCGTCGACCTTGACCAGCAGGTTCTTCAGCGTCGCGGAGGCGGGCACGCCCAGGTGCGCGGCGAGCGTCTCGATGGTCGGGGTGTCGGGGGTGTCCAGCTCCTCGGCCGGACCGTGCGCGGAGCCGTCCGCCGGGGCGCCCTCGAAGGTCACGGCCTCGGTGTTTGCGGCGTAGTCGCAGGCGGGGCAGTCGACGAAGGTGTCCTCACCGGCCGGGGCGGGGGCCAGGAACTCCTCGGAGGCGGAGCCGCCCATGGCGCCGGAGACGGCGGAGACGATGCGGTAGTCGAGGCCGAGCCGCTCGAAGATACGGATGTAGGCGCCGCGGTGCAACTGATACGCCTCGGCGAGGCCCTCGTCCGTGGTGTCGAAGGAGTACGAGTCCTTCATCTGGAACTCGCGGCCGCGCAGCACGCCGGCGCGCGGGCGGGCCTCGTCCCGGTACTTGGTCTGGATCTGGTACAGGATCACGGGCAGGTCCTTGTAGGACGTGATCTGATCCTTGACGACCTGGGTGAAGATCTCCTCGTGGGTGGGGCCGAGGAGGTAGTCGGCACCCTTGCGGTCCTTCAGCCGGAACAGCAGGGCGCCGTACTCGTCGTAGCGGCCGCTGGCCTCGTACGACTCCTTGGGGAGCAGCGCCGGGAGCAGGACCTCCTGGCCGCCGATGGCGTCCATCTCCTCGCGCACGACGCGGGTGATGTTGTCCAGGACCTTCTTGCCGAGCGGCAGCCAGGTCCAGATCCCGGCGGCGGTGCGACGAACGTATCCGGCCCGGACGAGCAGCTTGTGGTTGAGCGTCTCGGCGTCCGCCGGGTCGTCGCGCAGTGTCTTGATCATCAATCGGGACATGCGCTGGACCTGGGCCATGATGAACTCCTGCTCGGAAAGGGTGATGAGCAGGAGGTTAGCCGGGCGGCCCGGTCGGGCGGAAATCGATTGGCGCCGCGGCCCGCCCCGCGCACGGCTCCCGGGCCCGTCCCCCGCGCGGCTCCGGCCTCCGCCGCGCGGCTCCCCGCTCCTGCCCCGCGTGCTCCCGGCGCTACCCCTCGCGGCGCAGCGGGAGCGGTGCTCCCATCACCGCGTACGGCTTGGGGGCGCTGGGGAAGTGCACCTGCCGGGCCAGGTCCCGGTAGCCCAGGCTGCGGTACAGACCGCGTGCCGGGCTGTCCGTGTCGATCGCGGAGAGGATGGAGCGGGGCTGGTCGGCGGCGTCCGTGAGGGCGGTGATCAGGGAGCGGCCGATGCCGCGGTTCTGGAACCCGGGCAGGACGTGCAGTTCGGTGATGACGAAGGAGTCGTCCAGCCAGTGCGCGCAGTCGGTGGCGCGGAGGTAGGGCTCGACGACGGTGGACCACCAGTGGGTGCGTTCGTTGGGCATGCCGTAGACGAAACCGACGAGCCGGCCGTCGGGCGTGGTGGCGCCGAGGGCTCGGGCGTGCGGGTGGTCGAGGTGCCGCAGGACGATGTGGCGGCGTACCTCGACCTCCTCCGGACCGAGGCCGAAGGCGACGGCCTGCACGGCGAGCGCCTCGTCCACGCGCGCGGCGAGATCGACCGGGCCGATCCGGACGCTGGGAGTGCGGGGGCCGTCCCCGGGAACTGCTGCCATGGGGCCGACCCTACTGGCCCCGGAGGGACGGGCGGTACGGCCGGGTGCCGGGCCCCGGCGTACGCGTGCCCACGCCGTCGACGGCCGGCCGGTCAGAACAGCACGCTCATGAACGCGCCGGTCTCGCGGAAGCCGACTCGGGCGTACGCCCGGCGGGCGGGGGTGTTGAAGTCGTTCACGTAGAGGCTGACGACGGGGGCGACATCGGCCAGGGCGTAGCGCAGGACCGCCGCCATCCCCGTCTCCGAGAGGCCGCGTCCGCGGTGTTCGGGGGCGACCCAGACGCCCTGGATCTGGCAGGCCTGCGGAGTGGCCGCGCCGATCTCCGCCTTGAAGACGACCTTGCCGTCCTCGATCCGGGCGAACGAGCGGCCGGCGCCGATGAGTTCGGCGACGCGTGCCTGGTAGAGGAGTCCGCCGTCGCCCGCGAGCGGGGAGACGCCGACCTCTTCGGTGAACATCGCCACGCAGGCCGGCATCAGGACGTCCATCTCGTCCTTGCGGATGCGGCGGACCAGGGGGTCGGGGGCGATGTCGGCGGACGGGCTCTCGGTGACCATGAGCGGCTGGTGGGCGCGGACCTCGCGGGCGGGGCCCCAGCCGGGTTCGAGCAGCTGCCACAGCCGTGCGGTGGGTTCGGCGGGGCCGACGATCGAGGAGCAGCGGCGGCCGGCCCGTCGGGCGCGGTCGGCAAAGGCCCGGACGGCCTCGGGGCCCGCGCAGATCGGTACGAGGTTGGCGCCGGAGTAGCACAGCGAGTGCAGCCGTCCGTCGGCGTACCAGCCCCACATCTCGCCGCCGAGGCGCCAGGGGTCGAGTCCCGCTATCCGGACCCGGGACGTCACGAAGGCGTTGGCGACGGGGTCGCTCTCCAGTACGGCGAGAGCGGCGCCGAGGTCGCTGGGTTCGAGGACCCGGGTGGTCGTCTGCGTCAACACGAGGGGGCCTCACCATGCGGTCTGCTGATTTCCGCACTGTACCCAAAGAGGCTGTGCGGCGCCGCCCCTGAGGGGGACCGGGGCCGCGGGACGGGGCGGGTCCGGTCACGGCGCGGCGCCCCGCCGGACGGATGTCCGTCCGGCGGGGCGCCGTGGTGCGCGGGGTCCCGGCGGCCGTTCCCGGGTGCTCCCGACGCGGGTGCGTGCGGGTCCCGGCGGCCGTGCCGGGGGCTCAGCCGACGGAGACCTCGGGCTCGCCGGAGGCGATGCCGTCCTTCTCCATCTGCTCGGCGATCTTCATGGCCTCTTCGATCAGGGTCTCGACGATCTTCGACTCGGGGACGGTCTTGATGACCTCGCCCTTCACGAAGATCTGGCCCTTGCCGTTGCCCGAGGCCACGCCCAGGTCGGCCTCGCGGGCCTCGCCGGGACCGTTGACGACGCAGCCCATCACGGCCACGCGCAGCGGGACCTCCATGCCGTCGAGGCCGGCCGTGACCTCCTCGGCGAGCTTGTAGACGTCGACCTGGGCGCGGCCGCAGGACGGGCAGGAGACGATCTCCAGGCGGCGGGGCCTGAGGTTGAGGGACTCCAGGATCTGGTTGCCGACCTTGATCTCCTCGACCGGCGGGGCCGAGAGGGAGACGCGGATGGTGTCGCCGATGCCCTCGGAGAGCAGGGCGCCGAAGGCGACCGCCGACTTGATCGTGCCCTGGAAGGCGGGGCCGGCCTCCGTGACGCCGAGGTGCAGCGGGTAGTCGCACTTCTCGGCGAGCAGGCGGTAGGCGTTCACCATGACCACCGGGTCGTTGTGCTTCACCGAGATCTTGATCTCGCGGAAGTCGTGCTCCTCGAAGAGGGACGCCTCCCACAGCGCGGACTCGACGAGCGCCTCGGGGGTCGCCTTGCCGTACTTCTGGAGCAGACGGCGGTCCAGGGAGCCCGCGTTCACACCGATGCGGATCGGGGTGCCGTGGTCCTTCGCCGCCTTGGCGATCTCCTTGACCTGGTCGTCGAACTTCTTGATGTTGCCCGGGTTCACACGGACCGCGGCACATCCGGCCTCGATGGCCGCGAAGACGTACTTCGGCTGGAAGTGGATGTCCGCGATCACCGGGATCTGCGACTTCCTCGCGATGATCGCGAGCGCGTCCGCGTCGTCCTGCGTCGGGCACGCCACGCGCACGATCTGGCAGCCCGACGCCGTCAGCTCCGCGATCTGCTGCAGCGTCGCGCCCACGTCCGACGTACGGGTCGTGGTCATCGACTGCACCGACACCGGCGCGTCCCCGCCCACCGCGACCGACCCGACCTGGATCTGGCGGCTGACCCTCCGGTCGGCGAGCTTGGTCGGAACGGACGGCATTCCGAGAGAAATCGCAGTCATGCGCTGAGCATCCCCAAGGTGTGGATCGAGGTCCCGAGTTCGGCGGGCTCCGGCCTTCGAGATTACGGCACCGGGAGCGCCCCGGAGCACACTGCACCCTGGAGCGCCGCGTTCCGGTACGGCCCGGACACACGCTGTGTGCCGGGCCGTCACCGTTGGTGCACCGGCCGGTCCTCCGGGGTGCTTCGGCCGGGTCGGCCGGTCAGGTGATCTTGACCGGGTTCACGATGTCGGCGACCAGCACCAGCAGCGTGAAGCAGATGAAGACGCCCGCCACGACGTAGGCGACCGGCATCAGCTTGGCCACGTCGAAGGGGCCGGGGTCGGGCCTCCTGAAGACCCGGGCCACGTTGCGGCGCAGCGCCTCCCAGAGCGCCCCGGCGATGTGACCGCCGTCGAGCGGCAGCAGCGGCAGCATGTTGAAGAGGAACAGCGAGAGGTTGAAACCCGCCAGCAGGAACAGCATCATCGCGACCTGGTTCTGCGCCGGAACGTCCAGCGTCATCACCTCGCCGCCGATCCTGGCCGCGCCCACGACGCCCACCGGCGAGTCGGCCGCCCGTTCGCCGTCGCCGAAGGCGGCGTCCCACAGTCCGGGAATCTTGGACGGGAGGGCGATGATCGAGTCGACGCCGTTCTCGATCATGTCTCCCATGCGGACCACCGAGTCGCCGAAGGAGAGCGGGACGATCTCGGTCTGCGCGGCGAAGCCGAGGTAGCCGGCCTTCACGTACTCGCCGGGGACGACCTCGCCCCGGGAGTCCTTCTTGGCGACCGCGTTCTCCTTGAGCACGGCGTGGAGGGTCTCCTCCTGGCCGTCGCGCTGGACGGTGATGGTGGCCGGGCCGATGGTGTCGCGGATCTTCTCGGAGAGCGTGGCCCAGTCGTCGACCTTCTGGCCGTCGAAGGCGACGATCCGGTCGCCCTTCCGGAGCCCGGCGGCCTGTGCGGGCGAGACGTCGTCGGACTTCTTGCAGGTGTCGCGGTTCTCGCTCTGCGGGATCACGCACTTCTGGACGCCCGCGACCTCGGTGGTCTGGGTCTGGAACCCGAACGTCATGGCCACGCCGAGGAAGATGCCGACGGCGAGGACCAGGTTCATGAACGGTCCGGCGAACATCACGATGACGCGCTTCCACGGCTTGCGCGTGTAGAAGAGCCGCTTCTCGTCGCCGGGTTCGAGTTCCTCGAAGGCGGCGGACCGGGCGTCCTCGATCATGCCGCGCCACGGGGACGTGGAACGGGCCTCCAGCCGGCCGTCCGGTCCCGGCGGGAACATGCCGATCATGCGGATGTAGCCGCCGGCCGGGATCGCCTTGATCCCGTACTCGGTGTCGCCCTTCTTCCGTGACCAGATCGTCGGTCCGAAGCCGACCATGTACTGGGGGACCCGGATCCCGAAGAGCTTCGCGGTCGACAGGTGCCCGAGTTCGTGCCAGGCGATGGAGAACAGCAGGCCGATGACGAAGACGGCGATGCCGAGAATCGTCAACAGGACCGTCGAAATGCTCATGCGCGCGCCTCCGCTGTCGCCTTCGCCGAGAGTTCACGGGCCCGGGCGCGGGCCCAGGTCTCCGCTTCCAGGACGTCTGCGACCGTGAGCGAAGTTCCCGCGGCGGGGGTGCCGTGTTCGGCCACCACCGCCGTGACCGTATCCATGATGCCGGTGAACGGCAGCCTTCCCGACAGGAACGCGTCGACGCACTCCTCGTTCGCGGCGTTGAAGACGGCGGGGGCGGTGGAGCCGAGCGTGCCCACGTGCCGGGCGAGTCCCACGGAGGGGAACGCCTCGTCGTCGAGGGGGAAGAACTCCCAGCTGGACGCCTTGGACCAGTCGAAGGCGGGCGCGGCGTCCGGGATGCGCCGGGGCCAGCCGATGCCGATGGCGATCGGACCCCGCATGTCCGGGGGCGTGGCCTGGGCGAGGGTGGAGCCGTCGGTGAACTCCACCATCGAGTGCACGTACGACTGGGGATGCACCACGACCTCGATCCGGTCGAACGGAATGTCGTAGAGGAGATGCGCCTCGATGACCTCCAGGCCCTTGTTGACGAGGGTGGCGGAGTTGATCGTGATGACCGGTCCCATGGCCCAGGTCGGGTGGGCCAGGGCCTCCTCGCGGGTGACGCCGGCCAGCTCCGCGCGGGTGCGGCCCCGGAAGGGGCCGCCGGACGCGGTGACGACGAGCTTGCGCACGTCGGCACGGGTGCCCGCGCCCAGGGCCTGGAAGAGGGCGGCGTGCTCGGAGTCGACCGGGATGATCTGGCCGGGCTTGGCCAGCTCCTTCACCAGCGGGCCGCCGACGATCAGCGACTCCTTGTTGGCGAGGGCGAGGGTGCGGCCCGCGCCGAGGGCGGCGAGGGTGGGGGCGAGACCGATGGAGCCGGTGATCCCGTTGAGCACGGTGTGGCAGTCGGTGGCGGCGAGTTCGGACGCCGCGTCGGGCCCGGCGAGGATCTCGGGGAGCGGTTCGCCCGCCCCGTACCGTTCGCGCAGCGCCTCGCGGAGGGCCGGTACGGCGTCCGGCGCGGAGACGGCGACGGCACGCACCCGCAGTCGATGCGCCTGCTCGGCGAGAAGGCCGACCCGTCCGCCCGCGGCGGCGAGGCCGGTGACGCGGAAGTGGTCGGGGTTGCGCAGCACCAGGTCGATGGCCTGGGTGCCGACGGAACCGGTGGAGCCGAGGATGACGAGATCCCGGCGGCCTTCCGCGGCATCGAAGACGAGGTGCGGGTCGGCAAGGGGGGCAGGGCTGTCGCTCATGCCCCCCATTGTTGCCGCATCGGCCGGGCCCGTGGACAGGGCGTCCCCCGTGCCCGGCCGGGCGGCCGGTCGGGTGGGCCGCCGAGCCCACTCGGGCGGCTCGGCGGCCCGGTGGCTCGCGGCCCGGCCGCCCGGTCAGCGCACGCGGCGGCGGACGTCCTCCCGGGCACTGGGCCCCGGGGTGGCGTCGGCGATCCACGGGCCGTCGTCGCTCGGGTCGATGACGCCCTCCTCCAGCCAGGTGTAGGCGCCGGACAGGATGCCGTCGACCAGACGCCGGTCCTGGTCGTCGGTGTTGGACCACAGGCGGGTGAAGAGTTCCTCGACCCGGATGCGGGACTGCCGGCAGAAGGTGTCGGCGAGCCGGTACGCCTCGCGGCCGTGGTCGCCGGAGGAACGCAGGTGCTCGGCGCGGACGCAGGCGGCGCTCGTCGCGAAGAGTTCCGCGCCGATGTCCACGATCCGGCCGAGGAAGCCCTGTTTGGTCTCCATCCGGCCCTGCCAGCGCGACATGGCGTAGAAGATGGAGCGCGCGAGCTTGCGTGAGCAGCGTTCGACGTACCGCAGGTGGGAGGAGAGGTCCGGGAGCCCGGGGTGGGTGAACTCCCCGTACGTGCGCGGCAGTTGCCCCGGTCCGGCGACGAGCCGGGGCAGCCAGCGGGCGTAGAAGCCGGCCGCGTTCGCCCCTGCCCTCGCCTTGGCGGCAAGGGGCTTGTCGGGGTCGATGATGTCCCCGGCGACCTTCAGGTGGGCGTCGACGGCCTCCCGGGCGATCAGCAGGTGCATGATCTCGGTGGAGCCCTCGAAGATCCGGTTGATCCGCAGGTCGCGCAGGAGCTGCTCGGCGGGGACGGCGCGTTCGCCGCGGGCGGCGAGGGACGCGGCGGTCTCGAAGCCCCGCCCACCGCGGATCTGGACGAGTTCGTCGGCCATCAGACAGCCCGTCTCGGAGCCGTACAGCTTGGCGAGGGCCGCCTCGATCCGGATGTCGTTGCGGTTCTCGTCGGCCATCTGGGAGGCGAGGTCGACCATCGCCTCCAGGGCGAAGGTGGTCGCGGCGATGTAGGAGATCTTGGCGCCGACGGCCTCGTGCCGGGCGACCGGACGGCCCCACTGTTCGCGCACCGCCGACCACTCGCGGGCGATCGTGAGGCACCATTTCCCGGCGCCGACACACATGGCGGGCAGCGAGAGCCGTCCGGTGTTGAGCGTGGTCAGGGCGATCCTGAGCCCGGCGCCCTCGGGTCCGATGCGGTTCGCGGCCGGGACCCGGACGCGGTGGAAGCGGGTGACACCGTTCTCGATGCCGCGCAGGCCCATGAAGGCGTTGCGGTGCTCGACGGTGATGCCCGGGGAGTCCGCCTCGACGACGAACGCGGTGATGCCGCCCCTGTGGCCGTCGGACTCGGGGACGCGTGCCATCACGACGAGCAGGTCGGCGACGACGCCGTTGGTGGTCCACAGCTTCACGCCGTCGAGGACGTAGTCCTGGCCGTCCGGGACCGCCGAGGTGGCCAGCCGGGCCGGGTCGGAGCCGACGTCCGGTTCGGTGAGCAGGAACGCCGAGATGTCGGTGCTCGCCAGCCGCGGCAGGAACGCGTCCTTCTGCTCCTGGGTGCCGAAGAGCTTCAGCGGCTGCGGTACGCCGATGGACTGGTGGGCGGAGAGCAGCGCGCCGAGCGCCGGGCTGACCGAGCCGACCAGCGTGAGGGCCTTGTTGTAGTAGAGCTGGGTCAGCCCGAGCCCGCCGTACTTCGGTTCGATCTTCATCCCGAGCGCGCCGAGTTCCCTGAGGCCGTTGATGACCTCGTCGGGGATCCGGGCCTCGCGCTCGATGAGGGCGCCGTCGACCTCGGTCTCGCAGAACTCGCGCAGCCGGGCGAGGAACGCCTCGCCGCGCCGGACGTCGTCCGGGGACGGCAGCGGGTGCGGGTGGATCAGGTCGAGCCGGAAACGCCCGAGGAAGAGTTCCTTGGCGAAACTGGGCTTGTGCCAGTCCTGTTCGCGGGCGGCCTCGGCCACCCGGCGCGCCTCGCGCTCGGTGACCGCGGAGGTGTTCTTGGGTGCGGATGGGGCGGACATGAGGAACTCACCTCGCCGCAGCGTGGGGGGTGGGCGGACGCGGCCGGTCCGGGCGGGGGCGGGGATGCCTGCCGTGCCGTACCGAACGGTGCTACGTGTCCTGATCTACCCGATGCGCGGGCCCGCCGCCATTCGCGGCCGCCGATCGGGTCGGCGGCCACCCCGTCGGCCGTTCCCGCGGTGACAGGGCGGCCCGGGAGTGCACGCGGAGCGCGCGTCCGCCTCCCGCCCCGCGCACGCGCGTACGGCCGGGAGGGCGCGGACACGCGAAAGCGGCCGCAGCCCCCGCACAGTGGGCTGCGGCCGCCTCCCTCGCCGCCCGCCCCCCGCTGTCCAGGCGGATGGGAGCGGGCGGTACCGGTGGGCCGGGTGTCGTTCCGGTTCCGGGTTCCGGGACCCAGGGCGTGTTGCGAAAGTCCCGTCTCGCCCGCCCTTGGGGCGGGCGACGCTACTTTCGCAACGCGCCCTAGAGGGCGAGGCCGGTGAGGACCAGCACGCGCTCGTAGGTGTAGTCCTCCATCGCGTAGCGGACGCCCTCGCGGCCGACGCCGGACTGCTTGGCGCCGCCGTACGGCATCTGGTCCGCGCGGTAGGAGGGGACGTCGCCGATGATCACGCCGCCGACCTCCAGGGCGCGGTGGGCGCGGAAGGCGGTCTGCAGGTCGTGCGTGAACACACCGGCCTGGAGGCCGTACTTGGAGGAGTTGACGGCGGCGAACGCCTCGGCCTCGCCGTCCACCTTCTGCACCGAGAGGACCGGTCCGAAGACCTCCTCGTGGGCGAGGGTGACGTCCTGCGGCAGGTCCGCGAGGACCGTCGGCGCGTAGGTGGCGCCGTCCCGCTTGCCACCCGCGAGCAGCTGGGCGCCGCCCTGTACGGCCTCGTCGACCCAGGACTCGACGCGCTTGGCGGCGTCCTCGCTGACCAGCGGGCCGACCTCGGTGGCGGCGTCGGACGGGTCGCCGGTGACCTGGGCCTCGACGGCCGCGACGATCTTCGGGACGAGCCGGTCGTACACCGAGGCGTCCGCGATGACGCGCTGCACCGAGATGCAGGACTGGCCGGCCTGGTAGTTCGAGAAGGTCGCGATGCGGTTCGCGGCCCAGTCCAGGTCCTCCTCGGAGGCGTAGTCGCCGAGGACGACGGCGGCGGCGTTGCCGCCGAGCTCCAGGGTGCAGTGCTTGCGCGGCACCGACTCCAGGATCGAGTAGCCGACCGGGCCGGAACCGGTGAAGGAGATGACGGGCAGGCGCTCGTCCTGGACCAGGTCGGGCATCCGGTCGTTGGGGACGGTCAGCACGGACCACGAACCGGCCGGAAGGTCGGTCTCGGCCAGGATCTCGCCCAGGACCAGCGAGGAGATCGGGGTGGCCGGGGCGGGCTTCAGGATGATCGGGGCGCCGACGGCGATGGCCGGGGCGACCTTGTGGGCGCTCAGGTTCAGCGGGAAGTTGAACGGGGCGATGCCGAGGACCGGGCCGCGCGGGAAGCGACGGGTCAGGCCGAGGCGGCCGGTGCCGCCTGCGTCGGTGTCGAGGCGCTGGGCGTCGCCGCCGTTGAAGCGGCGGGTCTCCTCGGCGGCGAACCGGAACACGGAGACGGCGCGGCCGACCTCGCCGCGGGCCCACTTGATGGGCTTGCCGTTCTCGGCGGAGATCAGCTGGGCGATCTCCTCGGTGCGCTCCACCAGGCGCCGTACGACGTGGTCGAGGGCGGCGGCACGGACGTGGGCCGGGGTCGCGGCGAACTCCTCGCGCACGGCGTGCGCGGCCGCGACGGCCTCCTCGATCTGCGCGTCGGTCGGCACGCCGACGGTGCCGACGAGCCTGCCGTCCCAGGGGTTGGTGACGTCGAAGCTGTCCTCACCGGTGGCCCGGCGGCCGGCGAGCCAGAAGGCGTGGGTGGAAGTCATGGAGGTTCCGGCCCTTCGGAGTCGTGGGGTGTGCTGCACCCCACCGTAGGGCCGAACGCCCGGCCTGGCGTTTGTCCGACGTGGAGCAGTGCGCCCCGGGCTTTCTACGGATTGTCCGATGCGTCGCGTGACCGGGGACACTTCTCGGCGCGACGGGGCGGACGTCGCCGGGAGGGCCGCCGGGCCGTACCTCCGAAGTGCCGCCCCGCCGTGCGACGCCTGGCGCACGCGCTCGCGGCGTTGTCGGACCCGGCCTCGTGCGTCCCGGTACCAGGACGATCCCCCGCCTCCCGAACGCCCGCACCGGACGCCGCACGGCCCGGCCTCCGGCCGGACGACGGCACTTCGACGACACGGTCTGGTGCCGTGACCGGCAAGGTTTGCCCGGAAGGAGCGTCGTCCGGTGCTTCCCCAAGCTCTCAGCCTTGTTCGAGGGAGACCCCATTGATCGCAAGGCGGCCGAAAGCCCTCGGATGGGGTCTCCCCCGCTCGAACGAAGTCGAGAGCTCGGGGAAGGGCTACGTGGGCTCTCGGCCAACGCCGAAGGGGTCCCCCCTGGCCCTTGAGGCCTTGGGGGAGTGCGTGCCGGACCGGTGCGACGGGGCAAACGTTGCCGGGACAGAACAACTAGTGCCGCATCAGGCAACGTTCGCCCCGTCGCGACGCCCGGCACGCCCTCTCGCCGCACCGGCCGAAATCCCAAGTACATCCAGTACGAGGGCTTCCGGCCGGCACACCGAGAGCACGTACCGGACGCGCTCCTTGACGGGCAAACGTTGCCTGCCGCGGCACTAGTGCCCGGGCGGCGTCTCCTGCGCGGGCGGGGTGCTCGTGGCCTTCAGGGCCAGCCACAGCTCCATCCGCACGTCCGGGTCGTCCAGCGAGCGGCCGAGGATCTCCTCCACCCGGCGCATCCGGTAGCGCAGGGTGTGGCGGTGCACGCCCAGCTCCGCCGCGGCGGCGTCCCACTGGCCGTGGTGGGAGAGCCAGGCGCGCAGCGAGGCGACCAGGTCGCCGCGCCCCTTCGCGTCGTGCTCGCGCAGCGCCCGGAGCATTCCGTCGGCGAAGGCGCGGACGGCGTCGTCGGCCAGCAGCGGCAGCACGGAGCCCGCCACCAGTTCCTCGTGCTCGACCAGTGCCCTGCCCCGGCGCCGGGCCACCGACAGCGCCTGCTCGGCCTGCTTGTGGGCGGCGGAGACGGTGGTGAGGCCCGACGGTGCGGAGAGGCCCATGACCACCCGGTCCTCCTGTGCCGGTTCGCGCGCCGGACGCGTCTCACAGGTCTCCCTGGCCTGCTGTGCCTCCGCGTACACCGTGCAGGCGGCGACCACCGCTCCCCCGTCCGCGGCGAGGACGACGAGCCGATGGCCCTCGGGGACGGCCAGCAGCGCCTCACCGGTCCGGAAGGCCGCGGCCTCCAGCGCCTCGCCCAGCGCCACCGGCGCGCGGGGGCCGTCCACCTCGGCGATGAGCAGCCGGAACGGGGCGTCGAGCAGTTCCCCGTACAGGTCCCCGGCGACGGCCCTGGCGTGGTCCGGCCGGCCGGCGAGCAGCATCCGCAGCACGGCCGTGCCCAGCCGCTGCTCGGCGCCCTGGAGGGAGCGGGAGCGGGCGGTGGTGAGGGTCAGCAGGGCGACCGCCGAGTGCACCGCGTACCGCTCGGCGGTGCCGAGTGCCGCGCCGGTGCCGACGGCCAGCGCGCCCCGGACCCGGCGGCCGGTGCCCAGGGTCTGGAGCTCGACCCGGTCGTCGGTGCCGCCCACGACCACACTGGCCGGGGCGGGGCGCTCGCGCAGCCGCTCCACGTCGGGCGTGAGCCGGGCGGCCCGGCGGGCGGCCCATTCGGGGGCCGCGGCGACGACGGCGCCGGAGGTGTCGTAGAGCGCGGCCCAGCCGTCGACGTGCGCGGCGAGCCGGGCGAGGAGTTCAGCGGGGCCGTCGCCCGACACCGCGGCCTTGGTCAGCTCCCGTTGGGCGGCGAACCCGGCCGTCACCGCCTGGTACTGGTCGGCGGCGATCGCCGAGGAGACGGCCTTGGCGATGGCGATGAACGGGGTGCGGCGCGGCACCTCCAGCAGCGGGAGGCCCGCCTCCTCCGCGGCATCGATCAGGGCGCGCGGCACCTCGTCGTAGTTCACGCCGACGGCGAAGCCCAGGCCGACGACCCCGGCCCCGGCCAGCCGCCGCACGTACCGCCGCATCGCCTCGGGGTTCTCGGCGTCCAGGTTGGTGGCGGTGACGAGCAGGAACTCCCCGCCCTCCATGTACGGGACCGGATCGGGCAGTTCGCTGGCGTGGGCCCAGCGGACGGGCACGTCGAGCCGGTCCGCCGCCGCTCGCACCCTGAGTCTGAGCGCCGAGTGCTGGACGAGCGAGGCAAGAGTGGGGGGCATGGGGACCGTGGGACCTCGGGCAGTCGTTTTTCGCCGTCCCGTATGAACGGCTGTCCTCAATTCTGCCAGGGCGGCGCAGTCCGCGGCGACGGCTCGGCCGCGCCGCCACCGCCGCCCGCGGGTACCGGCGCCGTCGCCCCGTGCTTCCCGGGCCGGTCGCCCGGCCCCCCGGGGTCAGTCGCCCAGCCGCACCAGCAGCGGCGGCGCGTGCTCACCGTCGACCGTCGTCAGCGAGAGCACCGCATGTCCCGGGGGCAGTTCGTAGGCGAGCGCGGAGGCGGACCAGCGTTCGCGCTCCACCTGGCGCACGGTGACGGCGTCGACGGTGACCGCCTTGCCGGTGGCGAGCTTGCGCAGCGCGTGCATGGCCCGGGTGAACGGCTGGTCGGCGAAGACCCCGTGCTGGGCCACCTCGCGGACCGAGACCCACTCCTTGCCCCAGGTCTCCGAGAACCGCTTCCCGTCCCAGGTGGTGACGCCCGAGAAGATCATCCCGCAGCCCACCGCGCCCAGCAGGGACGCGTGCAGCCCCTCGGGGACGTCGTCGACGGTGCGCAGGGCGAGCACCGCGCCGGCGTTCAGCGGCCTGAGTCCCCTGATCCCCTGGATGGTCCGGGCGGTGAGGGTGTGGGTCGCGTCGTCCAGCACCAGGCAGGCGAACGCCGACCGGTCGGTGCGGGTCTCGGCCATCGCGTTGAACTGCGCGAGGACGAGGCGGGCCAGCACCCTGGACGCGGCGGCGTGGGCGCGTTCCGGGAGGTCGATCCGGACCCTGAGCGGATGCTGTCCGAAAGCACGCAGGGAGAAGGGCCGTGCGTCCTCCCCGGTCGCGAAGAACCCGGCGAACGCGGGCCGGTCGAGGAGGGCGACGCGGTCGGCGAGCAGCGCCGAGGGGTCCGACCCGGCGCCCGCCTGCCGGGTCCGGGCGTCGAGTTCGCGGAGCATCGCGGCGTGGCCGCCCGCCTCCAGCTCCTGCCGCAGTGCGCCGAGGGCCCTCTCGTCCCCCGCGAGCAGTTCCCGCAGTTCGGGTACGGACGGGAAGTGCCCGTGGACCGTCCGGTAGGGGCCGAGCAGTTGTCCCAGGGCCAGGGCCGCGCGCCGGCCGTCCAGTTCGGGGATGTCCCCGGCCAGCCCTTCCGCGAGGGTGGCCGCGGCCTCGTCGGGATCGGTCGATCCGCCGTACAGGTCGAAGTCGTGGACGGACGAGGGGTCGCCGATCCTGACGACGACGTCGTACGCCTCGTCGGGCCCCAGCGGCGTGCCCGCCGCACCGACGGCGAGCACCGCCACCGCGCCGGTCAGCGCCTGGAGGGCGAGCGTCTCGACGACGGGACGCACCAGCCCGGTCGTCTTGCCCGCGCCGGGCGGGCCGACCGCCAGCAGGGACGTGCCCAGCACGGCGGGGTCCAGGGCGACCCCCGAGCCCCGGCGCGCGTAGGGGTTGCGTTCGTCGTCGGCGCAGCCGCCGATGCGGACCTGACCGGTCAGCAGGTCGTGGCGGGCGGTGCGCAGGGGGAGGTCGCGGTGGCCCGAGGGGTGAAGGAAGGCGTCGGCGCCCCGGCGCGCCACCGTCTCGGCGAAGGACGCCGGGCCGTCGTGGCGGGACCGGGCCCGTGTCCAGGCGTGGTGGACGCGCACGCAGTCCACGTCGTTCAGACGCCCGCCGCGCACGGCCGAGGTGAGCACGTCCGCCGCGGCGGTGAGTCCCGCGGCCCGCAGCGCGGGCCACCGGGCGGCGTCCGTCCCGGACGCGGGCGACGGTCCCTGACCGGCCGCGGGGGGAACGGCCGCCGGAAGGCCGCCCGCAGGACGCGCGGCCGCGCGGCGCGCCGACCGGGCGCGGAGGGCCGCGCGCCAGCGTCCGGCCCGGGCGAAGGGCCACACGACCGCGGCGATGACCAGGGCGTAGGCGCCGTAGGCGACCACCGCCGCCAGGTACGCGCTGCCGCCGCCCTGCAGCCAGCTCTGCGGGATCAGATAGAGGACGACGTCCAGCAGGGGCACCGTGCCGTTCCCGACCAGCCACAGCGCGAACAGCGCGCCGAGGCCCGAGACCCACAGCCGGGCCCGGTCCGTGTTCGGTCCCGCCCAGTGGCGGAAGATCCCGGACCAGTGCCCGAGGCGGGCGGCCCACAGCCCGGCGAGCAGCACCAGCAGCTGGTAGTAGAGCGTCTCGATGCTGTACGCGGCGCGCGGGACGTAGTCCGCCCGCAGCGTCTCGAACACCCACCAGTCCCCCGGCGTGATCGCCACCAGGGGCACCTTCACGTACGGGATGCGGAAGTCCGCGAGCAGCGCCCAGATCAGCAGCCAGAGTCCCAGCGCGATCAGCGGCCCGAGCAGGGAGGGCCGGGGCGGCTTCTCGGCGGGGCGCGGCACGTAGCCGTACCGCCAGATGCCGGGCGCGGCGGCGGGGCGGAGGGCGTTCAGCCACTCGGCGACCGACGGCCCGGTCCGCGGAAGCCCGGCGGGCATCGGCGGCGCGGCGGACGGCGACGCCGCGGGGGGAGGCCCTGCGGGCCTGGGCGGGGCGGCGGGCGGCGGTCCGGCCGGGCGCGGCACCACGTGCCGGGACGCGCCGTCGGGGCCGACGTGCCCCCGCCGCGTACCGTCCTCGTCCCGCACATCGAGCGGGTCACCGCTCGCGCCCCGCACGCCGTGCACGTCGTCGCTCTTCATGAACCGTCGCCCCCCTGACCGGCCGGGTCCGTCCGCTGCCCCGGTCAATCTAGTGCCCCTCACGATGTTGTCCGCCCCGTCGCGCCGCCCGGCGCGCGCGGCGGGTCCGGCGGGGCTCCCGGGTGGCGGCCGTACGGGTGGTGTCCGCGCGTCCCGGCACCCCCGCCCCGTGCGTGCTATGTCCGCGACGGACAACGCGGCACGGCCACCACTCCCGAACGGAACATGCCGGACCCCCGGTCCCGCCCCTAGCCTGCAGGCAGAGAAGCGTCCGAAACACCCCACAGGAGCCCCGCATGACCTCTCTTCCGCAGGAGCGCCGCCTCGTCACCGCCATTCCCGGCCCGAAGTCGGTGGAGCTTCAGGCCCGTCGTACCGCGACGGTGGCCGCAGGCGTGGGCTCCACCCTGCCGGTGTTCGCCGCGCGCGCCGACGGCGGGATCATCGAGGACGTGGACGGCAACCGTCTGATCGACCTCGGTTCCGGCATCGCCGTCACGTCGGTGGGCGCCTCCGCCGAGGCCGTCGTACGCCGCGCGTCCGCCCAGCTCGCGGACTTCACCCACACCTGCTTCATGGTCACGCCGTACGAGGGCTACGTCGAGGTCTGCGAGCGGCTCGCCGAGCTGACGCCGGGCGACCACGCCAAGAAGTCCGCGCTGTTCAACTCGGGCGCCGAGGCCGTCGAGAACGCCGTCAAGATCGCCCGCGCGTACACCAAGCGTTCCGCGGTCGTCGTCTTCGACCACGGTTACCACGGCCGTACCAACCTGACGATGGCGCTGACCGCCAAGAACATGCCGTACAAGCAGGGCTTCGGCCCGTTCGCGCCCGAGGTCTACCGGGTGCCGGTGGCGTACGGCTACCGCTGGCCGACCGGTGCCGAGAACGCCGGGGCCGAGGCGTCCGCCCAGGCCATCGACCAGATCAACAAGCAGATCGGCGCGCAGAACGTCGCCGCGATCATCATCGAGCCGGTGCTCGGCGAGGGCGGGTTCATCGAGCCGGCCAAGGGCTTCCTCCCGGCGATCGCGCAGTTCGCCAAGGACAACGGCATCGTCTTCGTCGCGGACGAGATCCAGTCCGGCTTCTGCCGCACCGGCCAGTGGTTCGCCTGCGAGGACGAGGGCATCGTCCCGGACCTGATCACCACCGCCAAGGGCATCGCGGGCGGCCTGCCGCTGTCCGCCGTGACCGGCCGCGCCGAGATCATGGACGCCGCGCACGCCGGCGGCCTCGGCGGCACCTACGGCGGCAACCCGGTGGCCTGCGCCGGTGCGATCGGCGCCATCGAGACGATGCGCGAGCTGGACCTGAACGGGAAGGCCAAGCGCATCGAGGAGATCATGAAGGGGCGGCTCGCCGAGATGCAGGCGAAGCTGCCGAACGGCGACATCATCGGCGACATCCGCGGCCGCGGCGCGATGATCGCGATCGAGCTGGTGAAGTCCGGCTCGAAGGACCCGGACCCGGAGGCCGCCGCGAAGCTCGCCAAGGCGTGCCACGCGGAGGGTGTCCTGGTCCTCACCTGCGGCACGTACGGCAACGTCCTGCGCTTCCTGCCGCCGCTGGTCATCGGCGAGGACCTGCTGAACGAGGCGCTCGACGTCCTCGAACAGGGCTTCGCCGGCGTCTGACCCGTGCGACCCCCGGCCCTCTCCGCGGCCCTGCTCGCGGGGATGGTCCGGGGGCCTCGTGAGGGCTGTGAAGAAGGTGTGCGGGGCCGATGGCGGGATCCCTTTCCGGCTGTCGGTCGCCCTCCCGCTGCCGTACGGTTTCCGCAGATGAGAGAAACACCCCGCCCGCAGGGGACTGCCGGCGACGCCGGGCCGAAGCTTCCCCAGCACCGTCCCGGCCGTGCCCTCGCGCACACCACTGGAGCCTCCGGCTCCGGAACTCCTCACCGATCGGATGGCCGCTCGCCCCAGACCCCCCGGGGCGCGCGGCACACCGGTCCGACCGGCCGCCCCGGAACCTCCCCCCCTGTTCCCGGGCGGCCGGCCCTTCTCGTTCTCCCGGCTTCCGTGCTCCTGGCCCTCCTCGCGCTCGTCACCTGGCAGGTCACGGCCGACGGACCGCTGCGCGGGGCGGACGAGCGGGCCGCCCTGGCCGTCGTCGGACACGGCCCCGCCCCGCTGACCGAACTCCTCGCCGATCTCGGCAACACACAGGTCGCGCTCCCCGTGCTGGGATGCGCGATCGTGTGGGCGCTGCTGCGCGGGGAGCGGCGCGGGCCGTTGTACGCGGCGCTCGCCATGGCCGCGGTGCCGCTGCTGATCGTCCCGCTGAAGGACTGGATCGCCCGCCCGGGACCGCTGACCGGAGCCACCGGCTACTACCCCTCCGGCCACGCGGCGACGGCCGCGGTGGCGTACGGCGCGGCGGCGCTGCTCACCGCGCGGTGCGTGCGGGACGCGGGCGGTGAGCGGTGGGCGCGGGGCGTGTGGCGGTGGGTGCGGACATGGATGATGCCCGTCGCCGCCGTCCTGCTGACGGCGGGGACGGGCATCGGTCTGGTGCTGCGCGGCTATCACTGGCCGCTGGACGTGCTGGGCAGCTGGTTCCTGGCCGGACTGCTGCTCCTGCCGTCGTACCGGGTGGGCCGCGCCGGGAGCGGGACGGGTCAGCGGCCGAAGTAGGCGTCGAAGTTCTTCGAGAACTCCCCGTTGTTGAAGCGGTCCCAGTTGATCGACCACGTCATCAGCCCGCGCAGCCCCGGCCAGGTGCCGTGGGTGGTGTACGAGCCGCAGTCGGTCTTCTTGGTCAGGCAGTTGAGCGCCTTGGTGACCTCGGCGGGCGAGGTGTGGCCGTTGCCGGCCTGGGTGGAGGCGGGCAGTCCGATGGCGACCTGGTCGGGGCGGAGCGCCGGGAAGACCTTGGTCCGGTCACCTGCCACCGGGAAGCCGGTGAGCAGCATGTCGGTCATGGCGATGTGGAAGTCCGCGCCGCCCATCGAGTGGTACTGGTTGTCCAGGCCCATGATGGGGCCGGAGTTGTAGTCCTGGACGTGCAGCAGCGTCAGGTCGTCGCGCAGTGCGTGGATGACCGGGAGGTACGCGCCGGCGCGGGGGTCCTGGCCGCCCCAGGGGCCGGAGCCGTAGTACTGGTGGCCGAGCTGGACGAAGAAGGTCTCGGGGGCCATGGTCAGGACGAACTTCTCGCCGTACGTGGCCTTGAGGGTCTTCAGCGCGGAGATCAGGTTGACGACGACCGGGGTGGTCGGGTTCCGGAAGTCGGTGTCGCCGGTGTTCAGCGAGAGCGAGTGGCCCTCGAAGTCGATGTCGAGGCCGTCGAGGCCGTACTCGTCGATGATCCTGCCGACCGAGGAGACGAAGGTGTCGCGGGCGGCGGCGGTGGCGAGCTGCACCTGGCCGTTCTGGCCGCCGATGGAGATCAGCACCTTCTTGCCCGCGGCCTGCTTGGCCTTGATGGCCGCCTTGAACTCGGCGACGGACTCGACGTTCGGACACTCGGTGACCGGGCAGAGCGAGAAGCGGATGTCGCCGGAGGTGGCGGAGGTCGGCTCGCCGAAGGCCAGGTCGATGACGTCCCAGGAGTCGGGCACGTCCGCCATGCGCGTGTAGCCGGAGCCGTTGGCGAAGCCGGCGTGCAGATAGCCGACGAGCGCGTGGGCGGGCAGCTGCGCGCCTCCCCCGCCGCCTCCGCCGGTGGTGGTGGCCTGGACGGCGGCGGACCTGGCGGACTCGCCCGCGGAGTTGGTCGCGGTGACCTGGAAGCTGTACGCGGTGGACGCGGTCAGTCCGGTCGCGGTGGCGGAGGTACCGGTGGCGGAGAGGACCTTGATGCCGTTCCGGTAGACGTTGTAGCCGGTGGCGCCCGGGGAGGCGGTCCAGGACAGGCCGACCGAGGAGGCGGTGACCGTGCCGGCCTTCAGTCCGGTGGGCGCGGCGGGGACTTCGGCCGGGGCGCCGCCGGGGCCGATCAGGGTGAGGTCGTCGGCGTGGTAGGCGGGGGTGCCGTACCAGCCGTGGGTGTAGACGGTCACCGAGGTGGTGGACGGGCCGGTCCTGAAGGTGGTGGCGAGCTGCTTCCAGTCGGGCGCCGACTGCGCCCAGGTGGACACGTCGGTGGTGCCGGTGCCGGACGCGCCGAGGTGGACGTAGCTTCCCTGGACCCAGGCGCTCAGCGTGTACGTGGAGTCCGGCTCGACCGTCACGGTCTGGGAGCACTTGGCGTTGTCGCCGCCGGACGGCGTCGCCTTGAGCGCCGAAGTGCCTCCGTGCGTCGGCGAGCCGACGACGGCTCCGCTGCCACCGGTGCAGCTCCAGCCGTCCAGGCCCGCCTCGAATCCGCCGTTGCGCGCCAGGTCCGCGTCGGCGGCGGCGGCCGAGGGGGCGGTGGCGGCGAGTCCACCGGCGGCGAGCAGCGCGGCCGAGCAGGCGGCCATCAGTCCGGTCAGTCGGGTGGGGGGTCCCGTGCGTTCCACAACTGCCTCCGTACAGGGGGGAATCGGGTGGGCGGAATTGAGTGCGGCCGCCACAACATGGTCCAGACCAATCAGGTTGTCAAGACCTCTGGCGGCACTCCGGTCGCTCCGGAGTGCCGTCGACCCCTGCCTGACGTTCCGTCAATTACCGCCTCTCTCGGCCCTCATGGCCGCCGCTTCATGCATCGCGAGTTCGAGGAGCGCCGCGTCGTTGAGCGTCCCCGTGCCGTCCGGCGGGATGAGCCAGCGCACCGCACCGACGACTCGGCGGCCCGGATGCGGCACGACGATCCACGTACCCCGGCCCGCACCGCGCACCCCGGTGCCGATCCAGCCGTCGACGGTGCCCGGCGGCACGAAGAAGCCCATGCGGGCGTTGTCGAAGTCGGAGAGGACCGGCCCCGGCCGGTCCACGAGCCGGGTGAGCACGTCGAAGGTGGGGTGCCCCAGTTCCCCGGGGAGAATCAGCACGTCCCAGCGCCTGCCCGCGGGAAGGAGCGCGACCCCCCTGGGATCGCGCTCCCACACCCACCGACAGGCATTCGGGTCCGGCGCCACCGATACCAGCCACTCGACCGCTGCCCTGACCCCCGCACCAGCCATGACCGGCCCTCCGTTCCGTATCGACCGGCTCCGTGTCGCCGGTACGTCCACACGGGGAGAGAGGGGTGACGCCGTTCCATTACGCGAGTTGGTTACCCATTGGTAGTGATCTGGATCACGCCTTGGGCCGGTCCGTTCGCCGGACGGCCCGTCCGCGGTTGGTCCGTGGACGGGCCACCCGTTCGCCGGACGGGCCGCCCACGGGGTGGCCGACGCGTGGGCGGCCGGTGCGCGGGGCGGCCCGTCCAGCGGGAGCGGTCCGCGGGGGTGCGGTCAGCTGTCGAAACCGAGCCCCACGCGGTCCATGGTCCGCAGCCACAGGTTGCGGCGCCCGCCGTTGTCGTCCGCCCTGGCCAGGGACCTCTTGGTGAGTTCGATCCCGGCCCAGGCGAAGGGTTCCGGCGGGAACGGCAGCGGCTTGCGGCGGACCATCTCCAGCCCGGTCCGCTCGTTGCGTTCGCCCGCCAGCAGGTCGAGCATCACCTCGGCCCCGAACCGGGTGGCCCCCACGCCGAGCCCGGTGTATCCGGCGGCGTAGGAGACCTTCCCCCCGTGGGCGGTGCCGAAGAACGCGGAGAAGCGGGAACAGGTGTCGATGGCCCCGCCCCAGGCGTGGGTGAAGCGGACCCCGGCCAGTTGCGGGAAACACTCGAAGAACTGGTCCGCGAGCTTGTGGAAGGTCTCCGGACGCTGGTCGAGGGCCGCGCTCAGCCTGCCGCCGTACGGATAGATCGCGTCGTAGCCGCCCCACAGGATCCGGTTGTCGGCCGACAGCCGGAAGTAGTGGAACTGGTTGGCGCTGTCGCCGAGCCCCTGCCGGTTCTTCCAGCCGATCGCGTCGAGCTGTGCGGCGGTGAGCGGTTCGGTCATCAGCGCGTAGTCGTAGACCGGGACGGTGTACGGACGCACGCGCCTGACCAGCGAGGGGAAGACGTTGGTGCCGAGGGCCACGTGCCGGGCGAACACCCTGCCGTGCCGGGTACGGACCGTCATTCCCCCGGCGGCCCCGGCCAGTTGGAGGCCGGGAGTGTTCTCGTACAGCCGCACGCCCAGTCCGAGGCAGGCCCGCTTCAGGCCCCAGGCCAGCTTGGCGGGGTGCAGCATGGCGACCCCGCGCCGGTCCCACAGCCCGCCCAGGAACGTGGGCGAGTCGACCTCGGCGCGCACCGCGTCCCGGTCCAGGAACTCCAGCCCGGTGAAGCCCTGCCGCTCGGCCTCCTGGTGCCAGGTGCGGAGTTCCTCCAGCTGGTGCGGCTGCGTGGCGACGTCGATCTCGCCCGTGCGCTCGAATTCGCAGTCGATGGCGTACCGGGCGACGGCCTCCTCGATGGCGTCGAGATTCCGCGCGCCCAGTTCCTCCAGCTTCTCGATCTCGTCGGGCCAGCGCTCCAGGCCGTTGGGCAGGCCGTGGGTCAGGGAGGCGGCGCAGAATCCGCCGTTGCGGCCCGAGGCGGCCCAGCCCACCTCGCGCCCCTCGATCAGGACCACGTCCCGCGCCGGGTCGCGTTCCTTGGCGATCAGCGCGGTCCACAGGCCGCTGTAGCCGCCGCCGACGACGAGGAGGTCGCAGTGCTCGTCACCGGTGAGCGCGGGCAGCGCCTCGGGCCTGCCGGGGTCGTCCAGCCAGAACGGCACCGGGCTCGTGTCGGAGAGTGAGAGTGATGATGCAGCGGTACGCATGGCTTTGGGGGCCATGGTTTCCAACTCCTTCGGGGCTTTCCGTAGCGCGCCCGCGTTCGCCGTCCGTCGGACGTCAGCGGGCGCTGTTCCTCCGCCGGTTCGCGATGAGCTGGCCGGCGACGACCACCAGGACGGCGATGACGAACATGGCCGTTCCGATGACGTTGATCTGCACGGGCGTACCGCGTTGCGCCGATCCCCACACGAACATGGGGAAGGTCACGGTCGAGCCCGCGTTGAAATTGGTGATGATGAAATCGTCGAAGGAGAGCGCGAAGGCGAGCAGCGCTCCCGCCGCGATCCCGGGGGCGGCGATCGGCAGCGTCACCCGCAGGAAGGTCTGCACGGGCCCCGCGTACAGGTCGCGGGCCGCCTCCTCCAGCCGCGGGTCCATCGACATCACGCGCGCCTTCACCGCCGTCACCACGAAGCTCAGGCAGAACATGATGTGCGCGATGAGGATCGTCCAGAACCCGAGCCGCGCCCCCATGTTGAGGAAGAGCGTGAGCAGCGAGGCGGCCATGACGACCTCGGGCATCGCCATCGGCAGGAAGATCAGCGAGTTGATCGCGCCGCGCGCCCGGAAGCGGTAGCGGACCAGCGCGAAGGCGATCATCGTGCCGAGGACGGTCGCGCCCAGCGTCGCCCAGGCGGCGATCTGGAGGGACAGCGACAGCGAGCCGCACATGTCGGCCACTCCGCACGGGTCCTTCCAGGCGTCCGTGGAGAAGTGCTGCCAGGCGTAGTTGAAGCGCCCCTTCGGCTTGTTGAACGAGAACACCATCACGACGACGTTCGGAAGGATCATGTAGGCGAGGGTCAGCAGACCCGCGATGACGACGAGGTTCCGTCGTATCCAGCGCAGTACGGACATCAGACCAGGTCCTCCGTCCCGGAGCGGCGGATGTAGACGGTGACCATGATCAGGACGACCGCCATGAGGATGAAGGAGAGCGCGGCCGCCGTCGGGTAGTCGAGCACGCGCAGGAACTGGGTCTGAATGACGCTGCCGACCATCTTGGTGTCGGTGGAGCCCAGCAGCTCGGCGTTGACGTAGTCGCCGCTGGCCGGGATGAAGGTCAGCAGCGTTCCGGAGACGACCCCCGGCATCGAGAGCGGGAAGGTCACCTTGCGGAAGGTGGTGGCGGGGGTGGCGTACAGGTCGCCGGCCGCCTCGTGCAGCCTGCCGTCGATCCGCTCCAGCGAGGTGTAGAGCGGCAGGATCATGAACGGCAGGAAGTTGTACGTGAGACCGCAGACCACGGCCATCGGCGTGGCCAGCACCCGGTTGGACTCGGTCCAGCCGAGCCAGCCGGTGACGTCCAGGACGTGCAGGGTGTTCAGTACGTCGACGACCGCGCCGCCGTCCGCGAGGATCGTCTTCCAGGCCAGCGTGCGGATCAGGAAGCTGGTGAAGAACGGCGCGATGACCAGCACGAGGACGACGTTGCGCCACCGTCCGGCCTTGAACGCGATGAGGTACGCGAGCGGGTAGCCGAGCAGCAGGCACAGGAGCGTGGCGGTGCCCGCGTAGAGCAGGGACCGGACGAACTGCGGGTAGTAGTCCTTGAGCGCGTCCCAGTACGTCTGGAAGTGCCAGGTGACCTCGAAGCCCTTCTCCAGGGACCCGGTCTGCACGGACGTCGACGCCTGGTAGACGAGCGGCAGCGCGAAGAAGACGACGAGCCACAGGATGCCGGGGAGCAGCAGCCAGTACGGGACGAGTCGTCTGCGGGCGGAGGCCCTGCGGACCTCCGGTTCGGTGACGGGCGCGGCGGGCGGCGCCTCCTCGGTGACGGTCACGCCGCGTCCTCCACCGTCTCCACGCCCGCCGCGATGTCCTGATCGGCGTCCAGTCCGAAGGTATGCGCCGGGTTCCAGTGCAGGACGACCTCGGCGCCGGCCGCGAGTCCGGCGCGCCGCTCGACGTTCTGCTCGTACACCTGGAGCGCCTTGCCGGCCGGGCTCTCCACCACGTACTGGGTGGAGACGCCGATGAAGCTGGAGTCGACGATCCGGCCGGTGACCCGGTTGCGGCCGTCGGCCGTGGCACCCGCGTCGTCGGCCGGGACGACCGAGATCTTCTCCGGGCGCACGCCGAGCAGCAGCCTGCCGCCGCTCACGAGCGGGGCCGTACATCGCTCCCGGGGCAGTCGCAGCTTGCCGCCGCCGGCCGTCACGACGACCTCGCCGCCCTCCGTGCCCGCGTCGACGATCTCGGCCTCGATGAGGTTGGAGGTACCGAGGAAGTTGGCGACGAACGTCGTCCTCGGGTTCTCGTACAGGTCGGCGGGGGCGCCGAGTTGCTCGACCCGGCCGGCGTTCATCACCGCGACGGTGTCGGCCATGGTCATGGCCTCCTCCTGGTCGTGGGTGACGTGGATGAAGGTGATGCCGACCTCGGTCTGGATGCGCTTGAGCTCCAGCTGCATCTGGCGGCGCAGCTTGAGGTCGAGGGCGCCGAGCGGCTCGTCGAGGAGCAGCACCTGCGGGTGGTTGATCAGGGCGCGGGCGACGGCCACGCGCTGCTGCTGGCCGCCGGAGAGCTGGTGGGGCTTGCGCTTGGCGAAATCGCCGAGCTGGACGAGGTCCAGCATGTCGGCGACCTGCTTCTTCACCGACTTGATGCCGCGCCGGCGCAGGCCGAAGGCGATGTTCTCGGCGATGTCGAGGTGCGGGAAGAGCGCGTAGCTCTGGAAGACCGTGTTGACGGGCCGCTTGTACGGGGGCAGGTCGGTGATGTCCCGGTCGCCGAGCCGGATCGTGCCGGTGGTCGCCTCCTCCAGGCCCGCGATCATGCGCAGGGTGGTGGTCTTGCCGCAGCCGGACGCGCCGAGGAGCGCGAAGAAGGAGCCCTGCGGGACGGTCAGATCGAGCGGTTTGACGGCATTGAAGGAGCCGTACGTCTTGCTGATCCCGGTGAGGCGGACGTCGCCGCCGGTCTGCTGCTGTGTCATGGGTCGCGGTCCCAGTGTGTGTCGGGTCCCAGTGGTATCAGGGGAGGTCGGACGGGAAGGGCGGGGCGGTCGGGCGGCGGGAGAGCCGGTGGGCGTGGCCGGGTACCGACGCGGGCGGCCGGAGGGCCGGGGAAGCGGTCGGGCTCCGGCTGAGAAGGCCGGGCGCCGACGGGTACGTTCGCGTACCGGCGGAAGCGCTCGGGCTCCGGCGGAAGCGGTCAGGCTCCGATGAGCTTGGCGAACTTCTCCTCGTACGCCGTCTCCTCCTCGGCGCTGAGCGAGCGGAAGGCGTGCGACCTGGCCGCCATCTCCTCGTCGGGGAGGATCAGGACGTTGTCGGCCATCGCCTTGTCGATCTTCGCCAGCTCGTCGCGGACCCCGTCCACCGGGCAGACGAAGTTGATGTACGCGGCGAGCCGGGCGGCGGTCTTCGGCTCGTAGTAGTGGTCGATGAGCTTCTCGGCGTTGGTCTTGTGCCGGGCGTTCACCGGGACGAGCAGGTTGTCGCTGGATATGACGTAACCGGCGGCCGGGATGGCGTACTTGATGTCCGGATTGCCCGCCTGGAGCTGGATGATGTCCCCCGCCCAGGCGACGCAGGCGGCGATGTCGCCCTTGTCGAGGTCGGCCGTGTAGTCGTTGCCGGTGAAGCGCCGGATCTGCCTCCGGTCGACGGCCTTCTGGATCCGGCCGATCGCGGCGTCGTAGTCGGCGTCCGTGAACGATCCGGGGTCCTTGCCCATGTCGAGCAGGGTCAGGCCGACGGAGTCGCGCATCTCCGAGAGGAAGCTGACCCGCCCCTTCAGCTTCGGGTCGTCGAGCAGCTGGGTGACGGAATCGACCTTGCGGCCCCCGGTCGCCTTCGCGTTGTACGCGATGACGGCGGGGATGCCCGCCCACGGGTAGGAGTGGGCGCGGCCGGGGTCCCAGTCCGGCGAGCGGAACTGGGCGGAGAGGTTCGCGTAGGCGTGCGGCAGGTTCGACGCGTCGAGCCGCTGCGCCCAGCCGAGCCGGACGACGCGGGCGGCCAGCCAGTCGGTGAGGCAGATGATGTCGCGCCCGGTGTCCTGGCCGGCCGCCAGCTGGGGCTTGATCTTCCCGAAGAACTCGACGTTGTCGTTGATGTCCTCGGTGTACTTGACCCGGATCCCGGTGCGTTTCGTGAACGCCTCCAGGGTGGGCCGGTGCTTGCCGTCCTCGGTGACGTCCATGTACTCGGTCCAGTTGGAGAAGTAGACCTCCTTCTCCTCGGCCGAGTGGTCGTCGGACGCCGCGGCGGCGTCCCCGTCCCGCTTCGCGGGCGGGATGCCGCACGCGCTCAGCGTGCCCAGTCCGCCGATCGTGAGCGCCCCCAGACCGGAGGCGCGGAGCAGCGACCGGCGGGTCAGGGCGCCCCGGCCGCCGGTCATGCTCCGCCGCATCGCGGCCAGTTGGGCCGCGGAGAGGCGCTCGGGCTGGTAATGCTCCATGCGCGTTGCCCTTTCGGATGGGTGGGGCCGGGGCCGGCCGGGCTATCGGTCCCCGAAGATCGTGCGGTGCCAGTCCTTGCGGGCGACCGCGGTGTTGTCGTACATGACGTGCTTGACCTGCGTGTACTCCTCGAAGGAGTACGACGACATGTCCTTGCCGAAGCCGCTGGCCTTGTATCCGCCGTGCGGCATCTCGCTGATGATCGGGATGTGGTCGTTGACCCAGACGCAGCCCGCCTTGATCTCGCGGGTGGCGCGGTTCGCCCGGTACAGGTCGCGGCTCCAGGCGGAGGCGGCGAGTCCGTACGGGGTGTCGTTGGCGAGGCGGATGCCTTCGTCGTCGGTGTCGAAGGGCAGCACGACCAGGACCGGGCCGAAGATCTCCGACTGGACGACCTCGCTGTCCTGGGCGGCGTCGGTGATCAGGGTCGGCCGGTAGTAGGCGCCGTCCGCGAGTTCACCGCCGGGGGCCTCGCCGCCGGTGACGACGGTGGCGTACGCGCGGGCCCGGTCGACGAACCCGGCGACCCGGTCCCGCTGGGTGTGGCTGATCAGCGGGCCGAGGTCCGTGGACGGGTCGAACGGGTCGCCGAGCCGGACGGTCTCCATCAGCTCCGCGACGCGGCGCACGAAGGCGTCGTACAGCGGGCGCTGGACGTAGGCGCGGGTGGCGGCGGTGCAGTCCTGGCCGGTGTTGATGAGCGCCCCGGCGACCGCTCCGTTGGCCGCGGCCTCCAGGTCGGCGTCGTCGAAGACCACGAAGGGGGCCTTGCCGCCGAGTTCGAGGTGCAGGCGCTTGACGGTGGTGGTGGCGATCTCCGCGACCCGCTTGCCCACGGCGGTGGACCCCGTGAAGGAGGTCATGACGACGTCCGGGTGGCCGACGAGGTACTCGCCCGCTTCCTTGCCCACGCCGGTGACGATGTTGATCACGCCGTCCGGAATGCCTGCGGCGGTGGCCGCCTGCGCGAACATCAGCGAGGTCAGCGGGGTGATCTCGGCGGGCTTGAGCACGATGGTGTTGCCCGCGGCGATCGCCGGGAGGATCTTCCACGCGGCCATCTGGAGCGGGTAGTTCCAGGGCGCGATGGAGCCGACGACGCCGATCGCCTCGCGGCGTACGTACGAGGTGTGGTCGCCGTCGTACTCGGCCGCCGACCTGCCCTCCAGATGGCGGGCGGCGCCCGCGAAGAAGGAGGTGTTGTCGACGGTGCCGGGCACGTCGAACTCGGTGGACAGCTTGATCGGCTTGCCGCACTGGAGGGATTCGACGTATGCGAAGTCCCCGGCCTGTTCGGCGAGCACGGCGGCGAAGCGGTGCATCGCCTCGGCCCGTTCGGCGGGCGTCGCGCCCGACCAGCCGGGGAACGCCTCGCGGGCGGCCGCGACGGCCGCGTCGACATCGGCGGTGCCCGCCAGTTCGTAGGTGTACACCGTCTCGCCCGTCGCCGGGTTCACCACGTCGTGGTGGCGCCCCGACGTGCCGGGCCGCAGCTTTCCGCCGATGTACTGTGCGCCGTCCGCGAACCGGTCCCGCACCTGGATGCTGTTGCCCATGACGCTCTCCTCCGCCGCGTGCGCACGAGGCGCGCGGCGTCGTTCCTGCTGGAATTGATTGCCGATCCTGGCAGAGGCACCCACCCCCAACAAGTGATTCCGTTGTTGCCTTTTGGTTACGCAACGGAATTCTTCGACCATGTGTCGCGTAGACGCGGAATTACGGGACGGAGTGTCAGTGGCGGATGCCAGACTCACGTGCATGGGACACATGGACGACCTCCTGGCACGGACCCGGCGCGGCGAGAAGGTGAAGTACCTGCGCTTCTGGGGGCACCGCCCACTGCCCGACGGACGCGTCGGCGCGAGCTGTCTGAGCCAGTGGTGGCCGTCGCCGTTCGAGGTCGACGGTGTGCGGTACGCGACGGCGGAGCACTGGATGATGGCCCGCAAGGCGCGGCTGTTCGGTGACGCGGAGGCCGAGGAGCGGGCCGTGGCGGCCAAGGGCCCGGCGCAGGCGAAGAAGGTGGGCCGGCTGGTCCGCGGCTTCGACGAGGCGATATGGGAGCGCGAGCGGTACGCCCTGGTGGTGGCGGGCAACGTCCACAAGTTCGGGCACGATCCGCGGCTGCGGGAGTTCCTGCTCGGCACCGGGGAGCGGGTGCTCGTCGAGGCGAGCCCCGTGGACCGGATCTGGGGCATCGGGCTGGCGGCGGACGATGCGCGCGCCCAGGACCCCTCGGCATGGCGGGGGCTGAATCTGCTGGGGTTCGCGCTGATGGACGCGCGGACGGCGCTGCGCGCGGGCTGAGCCGTCCCGCGCGCCGACCGGAGCGCGGGGACAGGAGCCGACCGGACCACGGGGACAGGAGAGGCGGGCACGGACGGCCGGACGGGCCGGCGTACGACCCGTCCGGCCAGGGTGCGCCCGTACGGTTCGCGGTGCGTTCCGTACGGCTGAAGCGCGCCCGTCCCGGCTATCGTGCGACGTCGACGACCAGGGACGTGGCGTAGGGGTCCTCGTAGGTGGACTCGTCCTCGAATTCCTCGGGATGGGCCACGACCACCCAGATCATGAAGGTGAGGAACGCCGCGCCGAGAACCAGGCCGACGGACCCCATGATGATCCCGGCGAGCGCCTGGCCGCTGTTGTTGGCCTCGCCCCGCCCCGCCCGCTTGCGGCCCAGGATGCCGAAGATCAGGGCGAGCACGCCCAGGACGATGCCCGGTATCCCCCACATGCAGAGCAGGCAGAGGGACAGGATGCCCAGCACCATGGCCGCCGTGCCCATGCCGTTGGCCGGTGGCGGGGTGCCCCAGGCCGCCTGCGGATATCCGGTGTACCCCGGGTACCCGTACTGCGGTGCGGGCGCGGCGGGGTAGCCGTACTGCCCCGCCGCGGGCGGGATCTGCTGCCCCGGCCCGTTCGGCGCGATCGGCGGGGGCGGTACCGCCCCGAACGCCGCGCCGCCCGGCACGGACCCGAACGCCGCGCCGCCCGGCACGGACCCGGGCGGGGAGGCCGGGCCGGGGGCCGGTGCGGCCGGTGCGAGCCCGTCCTCCGCCCCCGGCATCGAGGTGACCGTCGGCTGGTCGTGGACGGCCGACGGCCGGGGCTCCCCGGCCGGCTTGTCCAACGGCACCTTCCGCGGATCACCGGTCGGCTCGTCCAGCGGGACGCTTCTGTCCGGCGGAGCCCATGGATCGCGCGGCGCCGCCCCGTCCGCGGGCTGCTGTGTGTTGTCTGACATGGGCCTCCCCCATCGTGGTCCCGTCATGCTACGACCCGTCCCCCTGCCCGGGGACCGGGCCTACGATGATGCCCGTCCCCCGCCCGGCCGCCCGCGCCCGGCAGTCTCGACGTCCCACGCCACCGGAGAGTCCGATGACCGATCTGCGCCCCTTCATCGCGGGGCTGCCCAAGGCGGAACTGCATGTCCACCATGTCGGTTCCGCCTCGCCCCGCATCGTCGCCGAGCTGGCGGCGCTCCACCCCGACTCCAAGGTGCCCACCGACCCCGAGGCGCTGGCCGACTACTTCACCTTCACCGACTTCCGTCACTTCATCGAGGTCTATCTCTCCGTCGTGGACCTGATCCGCACCCCTGAGGACGTCCGGCTGCTGACGTTCGAGGTCGCCCGGGACATGGCCCGGCAGAACATCCGCTACGCGGAGCTGACGGTCACGCCGTTCAGCTCGACCCGGCGCGGCATCCCCGAGCGGGCGTTCATGGAGGCGATAGAGGACGCCCGCAAGGCCGCCGAGGCGGAACTCGGGGTGGTGCTGCGCTGGTGCTTCGACATCCCCGGCGAGGCCGGACTCGAAGCCGCCGAGGAGACCACCCGGCTCGCCGTGGACCTGCGCCCCGAAGGACTCGTCTCGTTCGGGCTCGGCGGCCCGGAGATCGGGGTGGAGCGCCCACAGTTCAAGCCCTTCTTCGACCGGGCGATCGCCGAGGGCCTGCACTCCGTTCCGCATGCCGGGGAGACCACCGGGCCGCAGACCGTCTGGGACGCGCTGACGCATCTGCGCGCCGAACGCATCGGCCACGGCACGCACTCCGTCCGCGACCCGGAACTGCTCGCCCATCTCGCCGAGCACCGCATCCCGATGGAGGTCTGCCCGACCTCGAACATCGCGACCCGCGCGGTGGCCGACATCGAGCAGCACCCGGTGAAGGAGATGGTGCGGGCGGGCGTCCTGGTCACCATCAACAGCGACGACCCGCCGATGTTCGGCACCGACCTCAACAACGAGTACGGGGTGGCCGCCCGGCTCCTCGGTCTGGACGAGCGCGGCCTCGCGGGCCTGGCGAAGAACGCCGTCGAGGCGTCGTACCTCGACCCGGCGGGCAAGCGTGCCCTGACGGCCGAGATCGACACCTACACGGCCGCCTGGCTGGAGCGGACCGCGCTCTGACGTGCCGGTGCCGGGGCGCCACCGTGACCGTACGGCAGCCGGCGCCCCGGCACCGCCCTCCGTACGACCGCCGACGCGCCCCGGCCGACACCACGGCAGGTCGGCGCGCCCACCGGCACCCCCGGCGGCCGGCGGACCCGATCGGCAGCGCCGTCGGCACGCCCGGCCGCACCACCGCCGTCTCCCCCGCTCGTCCCCGCTCGTCCCCGCTCGTCCCCGCTCGTCACAATGGCCGCATGGCAAGCACCGCCGACCCCGCTCCCGCCACCGCCCGTCGTGTCGCCGCCGTGGCCCATCGCGGCGACCCGTACCGTGCCCGCGAGAACACCCTCGCCTCGATCCGCTCCGCCCTCGAACGGGGAGCGGACGCGGTCGAGATCGACGTGCGGGTCACCCGCGACGGCGTGCCCGTCCTGCTGCACGACGCGACGCTGGACCGGCTCTGGGGCCACGACGTGCGGCTCGACCGGCTCACCCACGACCGGCTCACCGAACTGACCGGGGGCGGCGTGCCCACCCTGTACGAGGCGCTGCGTGCTTCCGCGGGGCACCGCGTCATGGTCGACCTGCCCGGTTCCACCGACGCCTCGGTGCGCCGGATCGTCGACGTGATCCGTGAGTGCGGCGCAGACGGGCGGGCGTACTACTGCGCGGGAGCCGTCGCGATGCTGCGGGTGCGGGCCGCCGACCCGTCGGCCGAGATCGCCCTGACCCGCACGAGGCTCGCGCCGCCGGGAGCCGCGCTGCTCGAAGCCGTGCGACCGCGCTGGCTGAACTACCGGTTCGGCCTGGTGGACCGGGATCTGACGGACCGTCTGCACCGGGACGGCCTGTTGGTCTCCGCCTGGACCGCCGACACCGGACTCACCATGCGCCGCCTCGTCCGCGCCGGGGTGGACTCCATCACCACGAACCGCATCGACGTCCTGCGCGGCGTGCTGGCCGGGCGCCGGTCGACCCGGTCCTCCTGATCGCCCTCCACGACCGGTCCGGCATCATGGACGCAACCGCATCCGCCGTGATGCCGGCCCCGGATCCAGAGGAGCAGCGCCGTGTCCGAACCGAGCACCCCCCTTTCCGACCGCATCCGTTCCGACATCGCCCACAACGCGCGGGTCTGGAACCACTGGCTCGGCGGGAAGGACAACTATTCCGTGGACCGGAAGGTCGGCGACCAGGTCACCGGCATGTACCCGAGCATCGGCGAAGTGGCCCGCGCCGACCGGGCCTTCCTGGGGCGGGCCGTCCGGTATCTGGCCGGTGAGGTGGGGATCACCCAGTTCCTGGACATCGGCACCGGGCTGCCGACCGCCGACAACACCCACGAGGTCGCCCAGCGCACCGCACCCGGTGCCCGCGTGGTGTACGTCGACAACGACCCGATCGTGCTCGCGCACGCCCGGGCGCTGCTCACCAGTTCCCCGGAGGGCGCGACCGAGTACGTCGACGCGGACGCGCACGACCCCGAGAAGATCCTGCGGGCCGTCGAACCGACGCTGGATCTGACGAAGCCGGTCG
This sequence comes from Streptomyces sp. NPDC001750, assembly GCF_042892615.1. Lineage (NCBI taxonomy): Bacteria > Bacillati > Actinomycetota > Actinomycetes > Kitasatosporales > Streptomycetaceae > Streptomyces > Streptomyces sp. NPDC001750. The sequence goes on from NZ_JBIAUE010000002.1 coordinate 85,413, forward strand.
CGGTCATGCTGCTCGGCATCCTCAACTTCGTCATGGACACCGACGAGGCCCGGCGCATCGTGCGGACGCTGATGGACGCGATGCCGTCCGGCAGCTACCTGGTCCTCACCCACCCCACGACGGAACTGGGCGGCGAGGGCAACGAGGCGGCGATGCGCTTCTGGAACGAGAACGCCACCCCGCCGATCACCGCCCGCAGCCGCGCCGAGTTCGCCTCGTTCCTGACCGGGCTCGACCTGGTGGAGCCGGGCATCGTCTCCTGCGCGCGCTGGCGTGCGGAGCCCGGCGCGGTGGAGGTCGCCCAGTTCGGCGCGGTGGCGCGCAAGCCGTAGTGGGTGCAGGGCGGTGCGGACGCGCCCCGGGGCCGAGGTCGCCTCCGGGGCGCCGACGACCGCCCGGCCGCGTCACCCCGGTCGGCGGGTTCCGGGGCGGCGGGTCTCAGAGGGTGGCGGGTCTCAGAGGGTGGCGGGTCTCAGAGGGTGGCCACCGCGTACGCGGCCGCCTCGGCGAGGAGGGCCTCGTCCGGTTCGGCGTCCTTGGCGGACTTGCTCGACATGACCGCGATGACGAGCGGGGCCGCCCGCTTCGGGGGCCATGCGATCGCGATGTCGTTGAGCGTCCCGTAGTCCCCGGTGCCCGTCTTGCCGGCCACGGTCCATCCCCGCGGGACACCGGCGCGGATGCGGTGGTCGCCGGTGACGCCACGGGTCAGGAGGTCACGGAGGAAGGCGCGTTTGCCGGACGGCAGGGCGTCCCCCAGGACGATCTCCCGGTAGTCTCCGCCCAGCGCCCGGGGGGAGCTGGTGTCGCGGGGGCCTCCGGGGACGGCCCCGGTGATCGCCGGTTCGGTCCGGTCCATCCTGGTGACCCTGTCGCCGAGTCCGCGCACGTACGCCGTCAGCCGGGCCGGTCCGCCGAGATCGCGCAGCAGCAGGTTCCCGGCCGTGCCGTCGCTGAAACGGACGGCGGCGTCGCACAACTGACGGATGGTCATTCCCGTCTCCACGTGACGGCTCGTCAAGGGTGCGTGCTTCATCAGGTCGGCCTCGGTGTACCTCACGACCGTGTCCAGGTGCGACGACGGGTTGTGCGCGAGGACCCCCGCCGCCGCCAGCCCCTTGAACGTGGAGCAGAACGCGAACCGTTCGTCGGCGCGGTGGACGACCGTGGAGCCGGTGCCGGTGTCGAGGGCGAACAGCCCGAGCCGCGCGTCGAACTTCCGCTCCAGCCCGGCGAGGCGCGGGTGGTCCCGGCGTTCCGCGACGGCGCTCGGGGACGCGGCGGGCCCGTCCGCCGCGGCGGAGGAAGAAGCCGCGGGGGTCCTCTCCTTCGCGCACCCGGCCGGCGGCACGAGCGCGAGCGCCCCCAGAAAGGCCCTGCGGCCGACGGGCGATCGCGGTGACTCCATCGTCTCCCCTTCATCAGCGACGCACCGGGAACCGCGCGTCCGAGGACGGTACCGCCGGACCGGTCACGCACGGCTGCGCTTCGGCCACGCCGTGATGCCGGCCTCGACCGATCGGCCCACTCATGGCCCGGGCATGCCGTCACGCGACCGTCGACGCATCCGGCCGGCCCATGCCTCGGACCGTCCGGACCGCCCACGTGCTGTCGTGCGCGAAGCAGGACGTGTGCATCCGGACCGGGAACGGGGACCGCAGTGTCACGGCCGACGCGCCACGGCTCAGAGCCCCACGACGGCGTTCCACCTCTTCGCGAACTCGGTGCGCTCCTCGGAGGTGATGTCGCGGGCGATGGCCAGCCGGCTGCGCATCGCGTCGTCGGGGAAGATCAGCGGGTCCTCGGCGAGCGCCGCGCTCTCCTCGTCCTTGGCGGAGGCCAGTACGTCACGGGCGGCGGGGACGGGGCAGACGTAGTTGACCCAGGCGGCCAGTTCGGCGGCGACCTCCGGGTCGTAGTAGTGGTCGACGAGCTTCTCGGCATTGCGCTTGTGGCGGGCGAGGTTGGGGATCATCAGCGACTCCGCCCACAGTTCGGCCCCCTCCTCGGGGACCACGAACTCGATCTCCGGGTTGTCCGCCTGGAGTTGGATGACGTCGCCCGAGTACGCCTGACAGGCGAGCACGTCGCCGGTGGAGAGGTCCTTGATGTAGTCGTTGCCGGTGAAGCGGCGGATGTGCCTCTTGCGCACGAGCTTCTCGACCTGGTCGCAGATCAGGTGGAAGTCGTCCGGCCGCCAGCGGGTGATGTCGACGCCGTTGCCCTGCATCAGGAGCGCGAACGACTCGTCGAGCCCGGACAGGAGCGTCACCCTGCCGCGCAGATCGTCCGCCCACAGGTCGCTCAGGTGCCTGATCTCGCGCCCGAGCCGCTTGCGGTTGTACGCGATGCCGGTGATCCCGGACTGCCAGGGGACGCTGTGCGTACGGCCCTGGTCGAAGGCCGGCGAACGCAGCTGCGGGTCGAGGTACTTGGCGACGTTCGGCTGCTTCGCCCGGTCCATCTCCTGCACCCAGCCGAGCCGTACGAACCGCGCGGCCATCCAGTCGCTGATGACGATCAGGTCGCGACCGGTCTCCTGATGGTTCATCAGAGCCGGGCTGATCTTGCCGAAGAACTCGTCGTTGTCGTTGATCTCCTCCGTGTACGTGACGGAGATCCCGGTGCGTTCGCGGAACGCGTCGAGGGTGGGCCGCTTCGAGGCGTCCTCGTCGTCGGTGTCGATGTAGAGCGGCCAGTTCGCGAATTGCAGGGCTCGGTCGCGGGCCGAGGTGTCGCGTCCGGCGCGGTCGCCGGGCTCCACGTAGGCGGCGGGTACTCCGCAGCCGGCCAGCGCGGCACCGGTCGCCGCGGCTCCGAAGGCGCGCAGCAGGGACCGGCGGGACATGGGGTTCTTCGGGGTTGCTCGCACCCGCGCAGGATGCCCGGCGGCGGCGCCGCGGGCAATGGACCAACCGTCCAGCGGCACACGCCCGGTCCGCACACCCTGTCCAGGCCGCCCGTCCGCCCGGGAGCCGGAGACGCACGAAGGCGCGGCACCGGGGGCCGGCGCGGGCCTCGATTCCGGTACGGGCACGGGTGCGGCCCCGGGCGTGTGCCCGGGGCCGCAGCGGTTGTTGACGGAGGGTCAGCCGTCGAGCGAGGTCATGACGTGCTTGATGCGCGTGTAGTCCTCGAAGCCGTACGCGGAGAGGTCCTTGCCATAGCCGGACTTCTTGAATCCGCCGTGCGGCATCTCGGCGACGAGCGGGATGTGGGTGTTGATCCACACGCAGCCGAAGTCGAGGTTCTTGGACATCCGCATGGCGCGGGCGTGGTCCTTGGTCCACACCGAGGAGGCCAGCGCGTACTCGACGCCGTTCGCGTACTCCACGGCCTGGGCCTCGTCCGTGAACTTCTGGACGGTGATGACCGGGCCGAAGACCTCGTTCTGGATGATCTCGTCGTCCTGCTCGAGGCCGGAGACGACGGTCGGGGCGTAGAAGTAGCCCTTGTCGCCGACCCGGTGGCCGCCCGCCTCGACCCTGGCGTGGGCGGGGAGCCGCTCGATGAAGCCGCTGACCTGCTTCAGCTGGTTGGCGTTGTTCAGCGGGCCGTACAGCACGTCCTCGTCGTCCGGCTTGCCGGTCTTCGTGTCGGCGGCGGCCTTGGCGAGCGCGGTGACGAACTCGTCGTGGATGGACTCGTGGACCAGGACACGGGTGGCGGCCGTGCAGTCCTGACCGGCGTTGAAGTAGCCCGCCGTGGAGATGCCCTCGACGGCCTGGGCGATGTCGGTGTCCTCGAACACCACGACCGGCGCCTTGCCGCCGAGCTCCAGGTGGACCCGCTTGACGTCCTTGGCGGCGGATTCGGCGACCTGCATGCCGGCCCGTACCGAACCGGTGATGGAGGCCATCGCCGGGGTCGGGTGCTCGACCATCGCGCGGCCGGTGTCGCGGTCGCCGCAGATGACGTTGAAGACGCCCTTGGGGAGGATCTGCCCGATGATCTCGGCGATCAGCACGGTCGACGCCGGGGTGGTGTCGGACGGCTTGATGACGACGGTGTTGCCCGCGGCGAGCGCCGGGGCGAACTTCCAGACGGCCATCATCATCGGGTAGTTCCACGGCGCGACCTGCGCACAGACGCCGACCGGCTCACGCCGGACGATGGAGGTGAGGCCCTCCATGTACTCACCGGCCGAGCGGCCCTCCAGCAGTCGCGCCGCGCCCGCGAAGAAGCGGATCTGGTCCACCATCGGCGGGAGTTCCTCGGTGCGGGTGAGCTCGACCGGCTTGCCCGTGTTCTCCGACTCGGCGGCGATGAGGTCCTCGGCACGCTCCTCGAAGGCGTCCGCGATCTTCAGCAGGGCCTTCTGGCGCTCGGCGGGCGTGGTGTCGCGCCAGGCGGGGAAGGCCGCCGCGGCGGCCTCCATCGCGGCGTCGACGTCGGCCGGACCGGAGAGCGGCGAGGTCGCGTAGACCTCCTCGGTCACCGGGTTGATCACGTCGATGGTCCGCCCGTCAGCGGCGTCCCGGAACTCTCCGTTGATGTAGTTGCGCAGACGGCGCACCTCGGTGGTCACAACCACCCCTCCTGTCACACACGTCCAATGGTGAGATGTCCACCCTAGTCGCTTGGGTGTCGCTTTCGACATGCCCAACCACGGTGAACTTCGGATTCAGTGTGATCCAGAGCCTCAAACAACGAATTTCATCGATCCGGGGTTGCCAGACCGACGAGTCCCGGTGCAGAGTGGATGTGTGGCCAGTCGCAGCGCAGACTCCAGGAACGGGAACGGATCGCCCCCCGTGGTCGATGCCGTGTCCCTCGCGATCATCGAGCAGCTCCAGGAGGACGGGCGCCGCCCGTACGCCGCGATAGGCAAGGCCGTCGGCCTGTCCGAGGCGGCCGTACGGCAACGCGTCCAGAAGCTGCTCGACCAGGGAGTGATGCAGATCGTCGCCGTCACGGACCCGCTCACCGTGGGATTCCGGCGCCAGGCGATGGTCGGCATCAACGTCGACGGCGACCTCGACCCCGTGGCCGAGGCGTTGTCGGCCATGGCCGAGTGCGAGTACGTGGTGATGACCGCGGGCTCCTTCGACCTGATAGTGGAGATCGTCTGCGAGGACGACGACCACCTGCTGGAAACGATCAACAAACGCATCCGGGCCATCCCCGGCGTGCGCTCCACCGAGAGCTTCGTGTACCTGAAGCTCAAGAAGCAGACCTATATGTGGGGAACCCGATAGCCGTGAGCAAGGACCTCAGCCGAACCGCGTACGACCACCTGTGGATGCACTTCACCCGCATGTCGGACTATGCGAACGCGCCCGTTCCCACCATCGTGCGGGGTGAGGGCACCTACATCTTCGACGACCAGGGCAAGCGCTACATCGACGGCCTGTCCGGCCTGTTCGTGGTCAACGCCGGCCACGGCCGTCACGAGCTCGCCGAGGCGGCCTACAAGCAGGGTCAGGAGCTGGGCTTCTTCCCGGTCTGGTCCTACGCCCACCCGAAGGCCGTCGAGCTCGCCGACCGCCTCGCCGACTACGCGCCGGGCGACCTCAACAAGGTCTTCTTCACCACCGGCGGCGGCGAGGCCGTGGAGACCGCCTGGAAGCTGGCCAAGCAGTACTTCAAGCTCCAGGGCAAGCCGACCAAGTACAAGGTCATCTCGCGCGCGGTGGCCTACCACGGCACCCCGCAGGGCGCCCTGTCGATCACCGGCCTGCCGGGCCTGAAGGCCCCCTTCGAGCCGCTGGTCCCCGGCGCGCACAAGGTCCCCAACACCAACATCTACCGCGCCCCGATCCACGGCGACGACCCGGTGGCCTTCGGCCGCTGGGCCGCCGACCAGATCGAGCAGCAGATCCTCTTCGAGGGCCCCGAAACCGTCGCCGCGGTCTTCCTGGAGCCGGTGCAGAACGCCGGTGGCTGCTTCCCGCCGCCGCCCGGCTACTTCCAGCGCGTGCGCGAGATCTGCGACAAGTACGACGTGCTGCTCGTCTCCGACGAGGTCATCTGCGCCTTCGGCCGCCTGGGCACCATGTTCGCCTGCGACAAGTTCGGCTACGTGCCGGACATGATCACCTGCGCCAAGGGCATGACCTCGGGCTACTCCCCCATCGGCGCCTGCATCGTCTCGGACCGCGTCGCCGCGCCGTTCTACGAGGAGGGCAACACCTTCCTGCACGGCTACACCTTCGGTGGCCACCCGGTGTCCTCGGCGGTCGCTCTCGCCAACCTCGACATCTTCGAGCGCGAGGGCCTCAACCAGCACGTGCTGGACAACGAGAACGCCTTCCTCACCACGCTGCAGAAGCTGAACGACCTGCCGATCGTCGGCGACGTCCGCGGCAACGGCTTCTTCTACGGCATCGAGCTGGTGAAGGATAGGGCCACCAAGGAGACGTTCAGCGACGAGGAGACCGAGCGCGTCCTGTACGGGTTCCTCTCCAAGGCGCTCTACGACAACGGCCTGTACTGCCGTGCCGACGACCGCGGCGACCCGGTCGTCCAGCTCGCGCCGCCGCTGACCTCCGACCAGTCGACGTTCGACGAGATCGAGGGCATCCTGCGCAACGTCCTGACGCAGGCGTGGGCCAAGCTCTGACCGGCAGTTCCGTCCGCCGACCGGCCACGGACCGGCCGGCGGACGGAATCCGGCGCCCGACCGCTGCCTGACGACCGCCCGACCGGCGGTCGTCCCCCCATGGTCCACGACGGCCCGGGTGCCCCCATTCGAGTGGGATGGGGTGCACCCGGGCCGTGTGCTGTGCCCAGACCCCGGTCCGGATCCCTACGGTGCCGAGTGACCGATCGGCCCCCGCATCGTTCCCCCGTACAGGGGACGGGACTTACGATCTGAACCGAGGTGTACACCATGGTGGCCCCGCCGGACAACGACGTGATCTGGGCGCGTTCCCTCCAGCACTCCCACAACGGCTCGCCCGCGCTCGGCGGAGTCTCGCTGGGCGTCCGCGACGGCGAGATCCTCGCCGTGACGGGCCCCAGAGGCAGCGGCAAGACGACCCTGCTGCTCTGCCTGTCCGGTCAGTTGGTGCCCGAGCAGGGCGAGGTGTGGTTCAACAGCGTCCCCGTCCACACCATGGGCCCCCGGCTGCGCGAACGGCTGCGCCGGGACAGGTTCGGCTGGATCGCCCCCGTACCGCAGCTCGTCCCGGAGCTGAACGCCTGGGAGAACGTGGCGCTTCCACTGCTCCTGCGGGGCACCACGCACCGGGAGGCGAAGAAGACCGGCCTGGAGTGGCTGGAGCGGCTCGACATCGGCGCGTGCGCCAAGCAGCGGCCGCACACCCTGCTCCAGGGAGAGCGCCAGCGGATTGCCGTGGCCCGCGCGCTGGCCACCTCGCCGACGGTGATCTTCGCCGACGAGCCGACCGCGGCCCTGCACCACGCCGACCGGGCGCACGTGCTGCGCACCCTCACCAGCGCGGCCCGCTCGCACCGCATCACGGTGGTGCTCGCCACCCATGACGCGGAGGTCGCCTCCCTCGCCGACCGTACGGTCCCGCTGCTGGACGGCCGCTGCGTCGCCACCGTCTCCCTGCCCGCCGTGTCCGATGCGGAGGGCCGCGCCGCGTGCTCGCTCTCCGTCTAGCCCGGGGCTCCCGTCCGCTGGTCCTGCTGCGCAGGCTGCTCGTCGCGGCAGCCTCCGCCGGGGTCGGCTTCCTGCTGCTGTGCGCCCTGGGCTACGCGTCGGGGCACCCGGACCGGCCCACCGCTGCGCTGCTGCGGCTGCTGTGGTGCTTCGTACCGCTCGCCGCCACCGTGCAGTTCGCGGTCGCGGTGGCCCGTACGGATCCCAGCACCCGGCCGCGTTCCGGGCTGTCCGCCGTGGGCCTGGGGCCAGTGAAGCTCACCGTGCTGGCCGCCGTCTCCACCGCCGTCTCCTGCACGCTCGGATCGGTGGTGGCGCTGCTGGTCTTCCTCCACCTGCGCGGCGATCTGTCCGGGCTGCCGTTCGACGGCGCCGCGGCCGGACTGCTCGACGCCCGATCCCCGCTGCCGCTTGCCGCCACGCTGGTGCTGCTGTCCCTGGTCCCGGTGTCCGCGGCCGTCGCGAGCGGAATCGCGTTGCGCGAGCGGCCCGTGGTGGTCCCGCTGCCCGACGAGGGCCCCGCGGACGGCCCGCGGGAGGAACACCCCGCTCCGGCCACGCCCCCGGGCGGGCTGCCGTGGGGCGTGGCCCTGACCGCCGTGGGCCTCGCCGTCGAGGCGTACATGAGCCGCGGTGACGGGCACAGCCTGCTCCCGCTCCCGGGCCGTCTCGACGACAGCCCGGCCGGGGTGCTGGTGGGGTGGGCGCTGACGGCGGTCGGCCTGGCGATGGCCGGGCCCGGCCTGGCGTACCACTGCGGCCGGCTGCTGCAGTCGGTGCGCCCCGGTGCCGTACGGCTGCTGGCCGGACGGGTCCTCATGGACGAGGCGCGCCGGATCGGCGGGCCGCTCGGTGTGGTGTGCGCGGTGCTCTCGGCGGTGGTCGCCGTGTACGCGCTGCACGGAACCGGGCCACGCCCCTTCGGCCCGCTCACCGCGCTGGGCTCGGTGCTCGTCCTCGGCTGCACCGCGGCCACCCTGCTGACCTCGGCCCTGGAGGCCAGGCAGGACCGTTCCCGAACGTCACGGACGCTGCTGCGGCTCGGCACCCCGGCCTCGGCGCTGCGGTACGCGACGGCGCTGCGCGCCGCCGTCCTGCTGGCGGTGTTCGCCCCGCTGACCTGGCTGGTCGCCGAGCTGGCGGCGCTGCCGCTGACCGTCTGACGAGGCCGTCCCCGCGGGCGGCGGCCGTCGGGGGCGCGGGCCGGCCGCCTCCGGTGGGGCGACCCGCGTGTGCCGTCCCGGGCCCGCCCGGTCGCCCGGGGCCCACGTCACCGTTCGGCGGGCAGCACCACGCACTCCGCCGCGTCGAAACGGACCCCGACCGTCTCCCCCTCCCCGGGGACGTCGCGCAGCGCGCACTCCGCCTCCAGAGCCGGACCGCGCTGCGGCGTCAGCCGTACGGCGACGCGATCGCCCCGGAACGTGCGGGCCCCGACCGCGCAGCGCAGCCCCTCCTCCGGGGCACCGATCCGCACCCCGGCCGGACGCACGAGCAGGGCGCGCTCCCCCTGCGGCGACCCCTCGGGCACCGGGACCCCGCCCCACGCCGTGTCGGCGACCGCGCCGTCCACCGTCGCCGCCACCACGTTGTCGAAGCCGAGGAACCGGGCGACGAACGCGGAGGCGGGCCGCTGCCACACCTCCAGCGGCGTGCCCGTCTGGGCGATGTGCCCGTCCCGCATCACGACCACCCGGTCGGCCAGCGCGAACGCCTCGCCCTGGTCGTGCGTGACGGCCAGCACCGTCGTACCCAACCGGCCGAAGAGCATGCGCAGTTCGGCCACGAGGCGTTCGCGCAGACCGCGGTCGAGCTGGCCGAGCGGCTCGTCCAGCATCAGCAGCTTGGGACGCGGGGCGAGCGCCCGCGCGAGGGCGACCCGCTGCTGCTCGCCTCCGGACAACGCGGCGACGGCGCGCCGCTGGGCGCCCGGCAGGCCCACCAGGTCGAGGAGTTCGCCGACCCGGCGCTCCTGATCGCGCCGGGACACCCCGCGCATCCGCAGCCCGAACGCGACGTTGGCGCCGACGTCCCGGTGCGGGAAGAGCTGGTGGTCCTGGAACATCAGGCCGAGACCCCGCCGGTGCACCGGCACCCCCGCCTGGTCCGCCCCGTCCAGCAGCACCCGGCCGCCGTCCGTCCTCTGGAGCCCGGCGACCACCCGCAGCAGGGTCGACTTGCCGCTGCCGCTCGGTCCCAGCACACAGACGATCTCGTGCTCGTCGACCGCCAGGTCCACCCGGTCGAGCGCGGTCCGCTCACCGAAGCGGACCGTGGCCGATTCCAGTGTCAGCATCGTCAGAACTCCCCGGACATCCCTAGAACTCGCCGGACCGGTCCGTGCGAATACGTTCGAGCAGCAGCAGCGAGACCGCGCAGACCACCATCAGAATGGTGCTGAGCGCCATCGCCTGGCCGTAGTTGAGCTCACCGGCCCGGCCCAGCAGCCGGGCCACCGCGACCGGCAGCGTCGGCCGGTCGGGCCGCGCGATGAACACCGTCGCGCCGAACTCGCCGAGCGAAACGGCGAACGCGAAACCGGCCGCGACCAGCAACGCCCGCCGCACCAACGGGAGATCTACCTCCCGCCAGGCCCGCAACGGCGACGCCCCCAGCACCGCGGCCGCCTCCCGGAGCCGGCCGTCCACCGCGCGCAGCACCGGCAGCATGGTCCGCACGACGAAGGGCACGCCGACCAGCGCCTGGGCGAGCGGCACCAGGATCCATGACGTGCGCAGGTCCAGTGGCGGCTTGTCCAGAGTGATCAGGAAGCCGAAGCCGACGGTGACCGCCGACACCCCGAGCGGCAGCATCAGCAGCGCGTCGAAACCGCGCACGAGCCGCCCCGCGCGCCGGGTCAGCGCCGCGGCGGCCAACCCGCCGACGACCAGCGCGATCACGGTCGCGACCAGCGCGTACGCCACGGAGTTCCCGATCGCTTCGAGCGGCGCGACCAGGAAGGTGCCGCCGCCCGCGTCCACGGAACCCAGGGCACGGTAGAAGTCGAGGCCGTGGCCGTCCGGGGTGTCCAGCGAGCGTTCCACCAGCACCGCGAGGGGCAGCAGGATCAGCACCAGCACGGTCAGCAGCACCGCGCCGAGCAGCGCCCACTGCCCGGCCCCGCGCGGCCTGCGGGCGGTCCGTTCCGGATCGACCAGCCTCAGCGCGGTCTCCCTGCGCCGTACGGTCCACGCGTGCACGGCGAGGATCGTGCCCACCGCGGCGAACTGGACCAGTGTCAGCACGGCCGCGGTCGGAAGTGCGAGGAGCTGGGCGGTCTGCCGGTAGATCTCCACCTCCAGCGTGGCGTACCCGGGGCCGCCGAGGATCTGCACGACACCGAAGGAGGTGAAGGTGAAGAGGAAGACCATCAGCGCGGCGGCGGCCACGGCGGGCGCGAGGGCCGGCAGCGTGACCCGTCGCCAGGCCGCGAACCGTCCGGCGCCCAGCACCCGGGCGGCCTCCTCCTGCCGCGGGTCGAGCTGCGCCCACAGACCGCCGACGGTCCGTACGACCACCGCGTAGTTGAAGAAGACATGGGCGAGGAGAATCGCCCACACCGTGGTGTCGAGGCGCACCCCCCAGAGTTCGTCGAGGAACCCGCCGCGCCCCAGCATCGCCAGGAACGCCGTCCCGACGACGACGGTCGGCAGGACGAACGGCACGGTGACCACCGCCCGCAGCACTTGCTTTCCGGGGAAGTCGAGGCGGGCGAAGACGTACGCGCCGGGCAGCGCGACGAGCAGCGTCAGCGCGGTCGAGGCGAGCGCCTGCCAGGTGGTGAACCACAGGACGTCACGGATCTCCGGCCGGGCCAGCACCTCGCCGATCCGGCCGAACTGCCACACACCGTCCGCCTTCAGCCCCCGGCCGACGATCGCGACGACGGGGTAGGCGAAGAACACCGCGAAGAACGCGACGGGCACGGCCATCAGGGACGGCCGCACCGCGCCCGCACCCAGGCGCCGGGCCGCCGTCCGCACCGCGTCCGTCCTGCGCCCGGCGCGCGGGCGCGGACCCGTGACGTCCGCGCCCTTCGCCGCCGCGCCCGTCCCCCGTGCGGCGGTCCCGGCTACTTCACGACGAGCGAGGACCACGACTGGACCCACTGCTCACGGTTCTTGGCGATCAGGTCGGGGGCGACGGTCGTCGGCTTCTCGACGGTCTCGCCGAACTTCGTGAACAGCTCCGGCAGTTTCGCGTCCGACACGACCGGGTTCACGAACATGTTGAGCGGCATGTCCTCCTGGAACTTCTTGCCGATCAGGAAGTCCAGCAGTGCCTTGCCACCCGCCTCGTTCTTGGCGCCGTCCAACAGGCCCGCGAACTCGATCTGCCGGAAGCAGGTACCGGTGGCGACCCCGGTCGGGGCCTCGGCCGGCTGCGGCTTCGCGTACAGCACCTCGACGGGCGGGCTGGAGGCGTACGAGACGACGAGCGGACGGTCGGCCTTGGCCTTCCTGCCGCCCGCGGAGCCGGAGAACTCCTCGTTGTACGCCTGCTCCCAGCCGTCGACGACCTTGACGCCGTTGTCCTTCAGCTTCTTCCAGTAGTCCTGGTAGCCCTTCTCGCCGTAGGCGGCGACGGTGCCGAGGAGGAAGCCGAGGCCGGGCGAGGAGGTCGCCGCGTTCTCGGTGACCAGGAGGTTCTTGTACGCGGGCTTCGCCAGGTCGTCGAAGGTCCGCGGCGGAGCGAGCTTCTTGTCGGCGAAGTACTTCTTGTCGTAGTTCACGCAGACGTCGCCGGTGTCGACCGGCGTGACCCGGTGCTCGGCATCCAGCCGGGTGGCGGCCTCGACCCGATCGATGCCCTTCGCCTCGTACGGCGTGAACAGGCCGCTGTCCAGGGCGCGGGAGAGCAGGGTGTTGTCGACGCCGAAGAACACGTCTCCGCGCGGTGAGCCCTTGGTCAGGATCTCCTGGTTGAGTGCGACGCCCGCGTCGCCGCTCTTGAGGACCTTGACGGTGTAGCCGGTCTCCTCGGTGAACTCCTTCAGCACCGCTTCGGACGCGTTGAAGGAGTCGTGGCTGACGAGCGTCACGGTCTTCGGACCGGCGCCCTTCGTGCCGCCGGAGCCGGAGGACGACGTGTCGGAACTCCCGCAGCCGGCCAGTGCCGTGATGCCGAGCGCGGCCACGACGGCCGTGAGACGTACGGACCCGGGCGTGGTTCCCGTGGTCCTGCGCGTGGTGGTCATGATGGATTCCTCCTGGGTTTTGGCCAGGAAGAGACGCGGCCCCACCCGCGGGACGCGGGCAGGGCGCAACAGCATGAGTTGATGACCGAACTTCCTACCCGGAATGACCCGGGCGAGGTTCAGAGGGTCTGCGGACGACCGGTCCCCCGGTGCCGCACTCTCAGCGCTGTGGCGCTCCCCTGTCGGAATATGAAGTTGATTTCCGGACCAGGTTACACGGGCCGCCCGGCCGGGCCGCCGGGGCCTCGGCGCACGGTCGACGCCGCAGGCCCCGACTCCTTGACGCCCCGTCCGCTCCGGAGCCCTGCCGGACCACCGCGGCCCCGGCCAGCGCCGGTCTCGACGCTCCCGTGGAACCGGCGATCGCCGCTCTCAGCACTCCCGCGGGCCCGGCGGACTTCGGCCTCGGCATTCCCACGGACCCGGAGAATGCCTGTGTCAGCGCTCGGCCGCCGCCAGCTGTCCGCAGGCCCCGTCGATCTCCTGGCCCCGGGTGTCCCGTACGGTCACCGGAACCCCGTGCGCCGCGATGGCCTCGACGAACGCCTTCTCGTCCTCGGGCCGGGAGGCCGTCCACTTGGAGCCGGGCGTCGGGTTCAGCGGGATCAGGTTGACGTGCACCCGCTTGCCCTTGAGCAGCCGGCCGAGCAGGTCGCCCCGCCACGCCTGGTCGTTGATGTCCCGGATCAGCGCGTACTCGATGGAGACGCGGCGGCCGGACTTCTCCGCGTACTCCCACGCGGCGTCCAGCACCTCGCGCACCTTCCACCGGGTGTTCACCGGGACGAGGGTGTCGCGCAGTTCGTCGTCCGGCGCGTGCAGCGAGACGGCGAGACGGCACTTGAAGCCCTCGTCGGCGAAGCGCAGCATCGCGGGCACCAGCCCCACGGTGGAAACGGTGATCCCGCGCTGTGAGAGCCCCAGCCCGTCCGGCTCCGGATCGGTCAGCCGGCGGATCGCGCCGACCACGCGGTTGTAGTTGGCCAGCGGCTCGCCCATGCCCATGAAGACGATGTTGGAGAGCCGCGCCGGTCCTCCGGGCACCTCCCCGTCGCGCAGCGCCCGCATGCCGTCCACGATCTGGTGGACGATCTCCGCGGTCGACAGATTGCGGTCCAGACCGGCCTGCCCGGTGGCGCAGAACGGGCAGTTCATCCCGCAGCCCGCCTGCGAGGAGATGCACATCGTCACCCGCTCCGGGTAACGCATCAGGACGGACTCGACGAGCGTCCCGTCGTGCAGCTTCCACAGCGTCTTGCGGGTGGTGTCGTCGTCGCAGCTGATGTGGCGGACCACCGACATCAGCTCGGGGAACATCGCCTCGGCGAGCTTCTCCCGCGAGGCGGCCGGGATGTTGGTCCACTCGGCCGGGTTGTGCGCGTACCGCGCGAAGTAGTGCTGCGAGAGCTGCTGGGCGCGGAACGGCTTCTCGCCGATCGCGGCGACCGCCTCCTTGCGCTCGGCGGGCGTGAGGTCGGCGAGATGCCGCGGCGGCTTCTTGGCTCCGCGGGGTGCGACGAAAGTGAGTTCTCCGGGCTTAGGCATGGTCCGTCCAGTGTCGCAGACGCGGCGACGAGGGCCCGCCGCCCTGTGGACAACGCCCTGTGGGCAGCGGGCCCTCGTCCGAGAACGCCAAGGTCGGGACGGGCGGGGCGCACCGTCCGCGGGCTCACAGCCTGCCGGGTGCTCTCAGCCGGAGCCGACGAACAGCACCAGCAGCAGCCAGACCACCGGAGCGGTCGGCAGCAGCGAGTCCAGCCGGTCCATGATCCCGCCGTGTCCCGGCAGCAGCGTGCCCATGTCCTTGATGCCGAGGTCCCGCTTGATCATCGACTCGCCCAGGTCGCCCAGGGTGGCGCTGGCCGCGACCGCGAGCCCCAGCAGCAGCCCCTGCCACCAGGCACCGCCGTCGATCAGGAACTGCATGCACAGGGCACCCGCGACCATCGCGAAGGCGACGGCCCCGAAGAGGCCCTCGCGGGTCTTCCCGGGGCTGATGCGCGGAGCGAGCTTGTGCTTGCCGAAGCGCCAGCCGACGGCGTACGCCCCTGTGTCGCTGACCACGGTCAGCAGCAGGAAGGTGAGCACCCGCTGCGGCCCGTCGTCCGCGGTCAGGAGCATGGCGACGAACGTGGCGAGGAACGGCACGTAGAACGCGGCGAACACACCGGCCGTGACGTCCTTGAGGTAGTCCTCCGGAGGCTGGGCCATCCGCCAGACGAGAACCGCGAGCGCGGTCAGTGCCACGGCCACCCAGGCGCCCTCGGCACCCTTCATGTACCCGGCCACCACCATCGCCGCACCGCCGACCGCCAGCGGCACGAGCGGCGCGTTGATGCCCTTGCGCTCCGACAGCCGTGAGGTGAGCTCCCACAGGCCCACGACGACGGCGACGACGATCACCCCGACGAAGACGGCCTTCACGACGAACAGCGAGGCGACGATGACGGCGCCGAGCCCCACCCCGACCCCTATGGCGGCTCGCAGATCGCGGCCCGCACGTTTCTTCTGCGGGGGCGGTGGCGCGGTGGGCATGGGCTCCTGCGGCTTCTCGTCGCGGAACAGGGGGCCACCGTTCGGGCGTGCGCCCCCCTGCTCCCGGTCGTCACGGTCGTCAGCGTCTCCACCTGCGTCAGGGGCGTCCGGCACGATGGGCATGGGCCGAGTCTGCTGGGCGTCATGCACATCGTGCGCGGGACCTGCCGGGGCAGCACGCATCTCGGGCGCAGCCCACGGACCGGCTCCCGGCGTGGCGCCCCAGGAAGAGTCGTTCATCAGACTTCGAGCAGCTCGGCTTCCTTGTGCTTGAGCAGCTCGTCGACCTGTGCGACGTACTTCGCGGTGGTGTCGTCGAGCTCCTTCTCGGCGCGACGCACCTCGTCCTCGCCGGTCTCCTTGTCCTTGACCAGCTTGTCGAGCGCTTCCTTGGCCTTGCGGCGCACGGCCCGGATGGAGATGCGGGAGTCCTCGGCCTTGGTCCTCGCGACCTTGATGTAGTCGCGGCGGCGCTCCTCGGTGAGCTCCGGGAAGGTCACCCGGATGATATTGCCGTCGTTGCTCGGGTTGACGCCGAGGTCCGAGTCGCGGATGGCCTGCTCGATGTTGCGCAGCGCGCTCTTGTCGAACGGCGTCACGACGGCCATGCGGGGCTCGGGCACCGAGAACGAGGCGAGCTGGTTGATCGGGGTCAGCGCACCGTAGTAGTCGGCGACGATCTTGTTGAACATCGCCGGGTGGGCGCGGCCGGTCCGGATCGCGGCGAAGTCCTCTTTCGCGACGACGACGGCCTTCTCCATCTTCTCCTCGGCCTCGAGGAGGGTTTCTTCGATCACCACGTGCTCCTGCGTGTCTTGAGTGGGCCCGGCGTGCTCGGGCCCGCGGATCTGCGTCGCGTCCTCACCTGCACGGTGTCCGACCGGCAGGCCGTTGTCCATCCTCCGGGGCGCCGTGCCGGGGCTTTCCCTGCGGGTCCCGGACCCTGCCCGCGGCTTCCCGGGGACGTTTCCCGGTCCTCAGGCCCGGGTGCCCTGGTCACTCACGAGCGTGCCGATCTTCTCACCCTTGACCGCGCGGGCGATATTGCCCGTGGCCGTCAGCTCGAAGACGAGGATCGGCAGCTCGTTGTCACGGCAGAGCGTGATGGCGGTGGCGTCGGCGACCTTGAGATCGCGCGCGAGCACCTCGCCGTATTCGAGCGCGTCGAACTTCACCGCGTCGGGGTTGGTCTTCGGGTCGGAGTCGTAGACCCCGTCCACACCGTTCTTGCCCATCAGCAGGGCCTGAGCGCCGATCTCCAGGGCCCGCTGGGCTGCCGTGGTGTCGGTGGAGAAGTACGGCATGCCCATGCCCGCGCCGAAGATGACGACGCGCCCCTTCTCCAGGTGCCGCACGGCACGCAGCGGAATGTACGGCTCCGCGACCTGACCCATGGTGATGGCCGTCTGGACGCGGGAGTCGATGCCCTCCTTCTCCAGGAAGTCCTGGAGCGCCAGACAGTTCATGACCGTGCCGAGCATGCCCATGTAGTCGGACCGGGCCCGGTCCATGCCGCGCTGCTGGAGTTCGGCACCACGGAAGAAGTTCCCGCCGCCGATCACGACCGCGATCTGTGCGCCGTCACGGACGACCGCCGCGATTTCCCGGGCGATGGCGTGCACGACGTCGGGGTCGACACCGAGTCCCCCGCCGCCGGCGAACGCCTCTCCGGACAGCTTCAGCATGAAGCGTCCGGGTACCTTGTCGTCATCGCGCTTGTGGTCGCCTTTGGCGGCGTCCGCGCCCTTGTTCATGGAGATTCTCCTCGTGCACATACCAAGAAGGCCATTGCCGGTGGGTCTGGTGTCCCTCAGCGGCAATGGCCTCCTCGTCAGATCTGCGGTCGTACGGCATGGGTGCGGCCGACGACTGCACCGGACCCCCTGAGGGGTCCACCGTTGTTCGCGGACGGACTCAGATGCCGACCTTGATGCGCGAGAAGCGCTTCAGGGTGACACCGGCCTCGTCCAGAACCTTCTGGACCGACTTCTTGTTGTCCTTGGCGAACGCCTGCTCCAGAGCGACGACCTCCTTGAAGAAGCCGTTGACCCGCCCCTCGACGATCTTCGGGAGAGCGGCCTCGGGCTTGCCCTCCTCGCGGGAGGTGGCCTCGGCGACACGGCGCTCGTTCTCGACCGTCTCGGCCGGGACGTCCTCGCGGCTGAGGTACTTCGGGGCGAAGGCGGCGATGTGCTGCGCAACGTCCTTGGCGACCTCGGCGTTCTCCTTGTCCAGCTCGACCAGGACGCCGACCTGCGGCGGGAGGTCGGGCATGGTGCGGTGCATGTACGCGGCCACGTAACCGCCGGTGAACTGCGCGAAGCGGTCCAGGACGATCTTCTCGCCGAGGTTGGCGTTGGCCTCGTCGACGTACGCCTGGACGGTCTTGCCGGCCTCGATCTCGGAGGCGAGCAGCGCGGCCAGGTCGGCCGGGGAGGTTGCGGCGACGTGCGCGGCGAGCGTGTTGGCGACGTTCTGGAACTTCTCGCCCTTGGCGACGAAGTCCGTCTCGCACTTCAGCTCCAGCAGGACGCCGGTGGTCTTGTCCTCGGAGATGAGGGAGACGACGGCACCGTTCTCGGCGGAACGGCCCTCGCGCTTGGCGACGCCCTTCTGGCCCTTGATACGGAGCGCCTCGACGGCCTTCTCGACGTTGCCCTCGGCCTCGTCCAGCGCCTTCTTGCAGTCCATCATGCCGGCGCCGGTCAGCTCGCGGAGCTTCTTGACGTCAGCGGCGGTGTAGTTCGCCATGAGTCTGTGTTTCTCTCTCGAAGTCTGAAAGATCTACGGGTGAACGGCGGGGGCGGTGCTCGTGGCACCGGCCCCCGCCGTCATCAGCCGTGACGGGTGTCAGGCCTGCTCGGCGTCCGCGGCCGGGGCTTCGGCCTTGTCGGCGTCCGCGGCCTTCTCGGTCTCGGCGGAGGACTGGACCTCGGCGTCGGCCTTCTTGTCGCCCTCGAGCAGGTCGCGCTCCCACTCGGCGAGCGGCTCACCGGCGGCCTTCTCGCCCGGCTTCGAGTCACCGGTGGCGGCACCGGAGCGGGCGATGAGGCCCTCGGCGACGGCGTCGGCGATCACGCGGGTGAGCAGGGTGACGGAGCGGATCGCGTCGTCGTTGCCCGGAATCTTGTAGTCGACCTCGTCGGGGTCGCAGTTGGTGTCGAGGATCGCGACGACCGGGATGTTGAGCTTGCGAGCCTCGCCGACGGCGATGTGCTCCTTCTTGGTGTCGACGATCCAGACGGCGCTCGGCACCTTCTGCATCTCGCGGATACCACCGAGGGTCTTCTCCAGCTTGGCCTTCTCGCGCGAGAGGACCAGGAGCTCCTTCTTGGTGAGACCGGAGGCGGCCACGTCCTCGAAGTCGATGAGCTCCAGCTCCTTCAGGCGCTGGAGGCGCTTGTAGACGGTGGAGAAGTTGGTGAGCATGCCGCCGAGCCAACGCTGGTTGACGTACGGCATCCCGACGCGCGTCGCCTGCTCGGCGATGGCCTCCTGGGCCTGCTTCTTGGTACCGACGAACATGATGGAGCCGCCGTGGGCGACGGTCTCCTTGACGAACTCGTAGGCGCGGTCGATGTACGACAGCGACTGGAGCAGGTCGATGATGTAGATGCCGTTGCGCTCGGTGAAGATGAAGCGCTTCATCTTCGGGTTCCAACGACGGGTCTGGTGACCGAAGTGGACGCCGCTCTCCAGCAGCTCCCGCATCGTGACGACGGCCATGGCCGTACTCCTTGGGGTACTCGGTTGTCGCGACCGCAGGATTGCTGTCGCGCCTGACGCCCCGACGCGCCGTGCCACGAAGGACCGAGGAGCGCGGCCACCGTCCGCGAAGAGGGAGGTGGCGGGGCGTGCGAAGTCGACCCGGTGACCCGGATCGCCATAGGAAGTGTACGGGACGGGCCGGGTGCCGGGTGACGGCGCTGTCCACAACCGGTCGGTAGTCCACAGATCCGGTTCATGATCCCCGCGGATCCGGGCGGTGCGGGACGGTTCTGCCATGCGACCCGCACCTGATCCGACGGCTGCCCGCCGCGCGCCCGTCCACGGACGTCGGCTCCGTGCCGTGCCTGCCGTGACGGCGACGGCCGGCCTTCTCGCTCTGCTGTACGGCGCCGCGACCGGGGCACCGGTGTCCGTGCGCCCGGCCGCCCCCGCCGTGGCGGCCTTCCCGGCCGCGCCCGTGGGTGACCCCGCGCCCGTACCGGCGCGCGACCCCGTTCCCGGGCCACCGCCCGCACCTGATCCCGCGCCCGAGCCGCCGCCCGTGGGTGACCCCGTGCCCGGGCCCCTCCCCAGCCCGCCCTCGCCGTCGGACGGCGCCCGGAGCCGGCCGCTCCCCGGACCGCTCGCGATCGTCCGGGGCTGGGAACCGCCGGCCAGTGCCTACGGGCGGGGCCACCGCGGAGTGGATCTCGCTGCGGCGCCGGGCACGGCGGTGCTCGCCGCAGCCACGGGACGCGTCTCGTTCGCGGGGCGGGTCGCGGGGCGCGGGGTGGTGACCATCCAGGTGGCCGGCAGCGGCGACCCACCGCTGCGGACCAGCTACGAGCCGGTGCGCGCGCTCGTCACCGCGGGCGAGCGGGTGGTGGCCGGTCAGCGCGTCGGGGTGATGGAGGCCGGGCCGTTCCACTGTCCGACGGGCTGTCTGCACTGGGGGCTGCGGCGCGGTGACACGTATCTGGACCCGCTGTCGCTGCTGCCGCCCGAGCTGCTGCGGCGCGGGCCGTCCCGTCTTCTGCCAGTGTTCGGCGTGCCGGAGCCGGGCGGGTCGGCCGACGGGGCCGGGGACGGACTCGCCGCCCCCGGCGTTCTGTTCGCCGCCTCGCGACGCGCCCTACCGCCGCGCGCCGCCCGACGGCCCGCTGTCAGTCCCGTGCGCCCTGTACGCCGCGCAGAACCATGGCCACGGCGGTGTCCGCGATCACGGCAGGCTCCTCCGCCACGCCGAGCTCGATACGCCGGACCGCGGCGTCCACGGAGCCCTGTACCAGCATCGCCGCCAGCCGCGGCTGCTCGTGGCCCAGCTCGCCGAGCGCCTCGACGATCATGGCGATCAGGCCGCCGTGCGCGGCTCTGATCTTCTCGCGGGCCCCGGCGTCCAGCTCGCTCGCCGAGATCGCGACGACCGCCCGGTGGCGGCGGTCGCCGACGAGGTCCAGCTGTCGACGCACATACGCCTCGATCTTCCCCTCGGACGTGCCGGCCTGCTCCATCGCGCTCTCGACCTCCGCCGCCCAGACGGGGAAGTCGACGGCGCACAGCTCCTCGACCACGGCCGCCCGGGAGCGGAAGTACTCGTAGACGGAGGACCTGGCGAGGCCGGTGCGCTCGGCGAGGGCGGGGAAGGTCAGCGCCTCCGTACCGCCCTCGGACAGCAGGGAGCGGGCGGCGTCCAGGAGGGCGCCGCGCTGCATGGTCCGGTGCTCGGCCACCGAGGCCGCTCGAATCCTGGGCACGGGTCCACTTTACGGCGAGCGGTGTTCGAGCGGGGGTGGGCGGCCCCGATCAGTGGCCGAAGCCATGCGTGCGGCACGGGCCGACGGTGGTCTCAGCGTCCGGCGTCGGCCAGTTTCGCCCGCAGTTGCAGCACCGATTTGGTGTGGATCTGGCTGACCCGGCTCTCGGTGACGCCCAGCACGTTTCCGATCTCGGCGAGGGTGAGGCCCTCGTAGTAGTAGAGCGTGACCACCGTCTTCTCACGCTCCGGGAGGGTGTTGATCGCCCGGGCGAGCAGCCGTCTGAGCTCGCGGTCCTCGGCGACCTCGACCGGGTCGTCGGCAGTGGTGTCCTCCAGCGTGTCCATCAGGCTCAGCCGGTCGCCGCCTTCGCCGCCGACGTGCAGCAGTTCCTCCAGCGCGACCACGTTCGCCAGGGACAACTGACTGAAGACCGAGTGCAGTTCCTCCAGCGTGATGCCCATCTCGGCGGCGACCTCCGGCTCGGAGGGGGTGCGCCGCAGCTGCGCCTCCAGGGTGGCGTAGGCACGCTCCACGGCCCGCGCCTTCTGACGCACCGAGCGCGGGATCCAGTCCAGCGCCCGCAGCTCGTCGATCATGGCACCCCTGATGCGCGTGATCGCGTACGTCTCGAACTTGATCGCGCGCTCGATGTCGAACTTCTCGATCGCGTCGATCAGCCCGAACACCCCCGAGGAGACGAAGTCGGCCTGCTCCACGTTGGAGGGCAGGCCCACGCTCACCCGGCCCGCGACGTACTTCACCAACGGCGAGTAGTGCAGGATCAGCTGCTCCCGCAGCCGCTCGTCGCCCGTGGACTTGTAGGAGCGCCACAACTCGTCGAGCGAGGAGGGGGCGGGAGGGCGCACAGTGCCACGCGCAGCCGGTGGTACTGCCGCGCGGTCAGACCCGGAGGTGTGCTGGGGCATGTGGTGCCTTGAGCCGTTCTGCCGTGAAGTGGTGGGGCCGGGAGACTTGTGTCGGATGCGGAGTCATTGTGAGCGTAGCGTGATTACGTCGTCGCGGTCCGCGCAGGGCTACGGGTCGGCGCCGTGCGATTCCGGCCGATCGGGCACGACCGCGGTCCGGGACCGTCACCGCGTGCGGCGGCCCCGAACGTGCCGCTGAAGGACCGACGAGGGTCATCGGCTTCACCTTTTCACCCGAATGCGCCAGGTCAAGAACCGCCTCGCCGCGCGTCGCCATTGCATGTCCGCCTCCGCGTCAACTGCCATCCGTCGCCATGTCGTTCGACGAACCCCAGTGAGTGCAGTTCGTACAACCGACCGAAGGCCTCGTCGGTACTGGTTCCGGCCGCGCGGGCGACGTCACGGCCGGTGACGATGCCGCCGTACGGCAGCGCGTCGAGGACCCGCGCGGCGTCGGCGTCCAGCAGGTCCCGCGGGTGGACGCGGCCCTGCGCGAGAGGGGCGAGAGCGCCGATCTCACCCACCAGTTCGACGACTTCCGCGGCACTGGTCACCAGGACGCCCTCGCCGCGCAGGAGTTCGTGGACGCCCGCGGACAACCCGCTGGTGGCCGGGCCGGGCACGCCCATCGTGAAGCGGCCGAGCCGCTGTGCGGCGCGTGCGGTGACGAGCGAACCGCTGCGGTGCTCGGCCTCGACCACGACGGTCCCGCGCGTCAACGCGGCGATGACCCGGTTCCGCAGAATGAATCTGCTCCGCGTCGGATGATCGGACGGCGGCAATTCGCCGACGACGAGTCCCTGTTCCGTCATGCGTCCGATCAACTCGGCGTGTCCCCGGGGATAGGCGACGTCCACCCCGCAGGCCAGGACCGCCATCGTCGCCCCGCCGACGGCGAGCGCGCCGCGGTGCGCCGCCCCGTCCACGCCGAAGGCCGCTCCCGACACGACGACCCACCCCAGCTCCGCGAGCCCCGCGCCGAGGCTCGCCGCCATGTGGGACCCGTACGGCGTACAGGCCCGGGCGCCGACCACGGCGACCGAGCGCAGCGCCCAGAGCCGCAGGTCACACGGCCCGCGCACCCACAGGCCCGTCGGTCTGGCGTCCCCCAGGTCGTCGAGTTGACCGGGCCACTCCAGCTCGCCGGGGCAGACGAACCGCCCGCCGAGCGCGGCGATCGCCGCCAGGTCCCGCTCCGGTTCGACGCCCTCGGCCCGTAGGCGATAGCCGCCGAGACGTTTCGCGGTCATGCCCTCCAGCCGTTCCGCGCTGCCGTCCCCGGCCCTGATCCGCCGCAGCAGCTCGACGGCCCCGTACTCGCGCAGCCATCGGCCGCCCCGCTCGTCCCCCGGCTCCAGAATGCGGGTCAGCGCGACCCGCGCCAGCCGTTCCCCGTCGTCGAGCACCGTTCCCGCTCCCTCCGGCGCGCCGCGCCCGGACCGCGGTCCCGTTCCCCCACCGTGCTCCGGTGACCGGTCCGAAACGCGGCGCCGCTCCTGCGGCCGACCGCGGTCCGCCCGGGACGTCACGCCGCACCGGCCTTCACCGGGGCACCCCGCGGAATACCGGTCCGCAGCTCCAGCGCCGCCACGACGTCGGACGCCTCCGGACGGTCGGCGCCGCGCAGATCGGCCACCGTCCACGCCACTCTGAGGACCCGGTCCAGGCCTCGGGCGGTGAGCAGTCCGCGCTCCATGTCCCGCTCCGCCTCCAGGAGCGCGCCCGGTGCCGAGGTCAGCCGGGTGCGCAGCTCATGACCGGGGACCTCGCTGTTGGTGCCCCATCCCGTACCGGCCAGGCGGTGCGCCGCCCGCGCCCTGGCCTCCCGGACCCGGTCGGCGACGACGGCCGTCGGCTCCCCTCCGCCGCCCTGCCCCATCAGCTCCTCGCGCCCGACCCGGTCGACGGACACCCGCAGATCCACCCGGTCGAGCAGGGGTCCGGAGAGTCTCGCCCGGTAACGCCGGACCGCCGAGGGCGGGCATTCGCAGCCGGCACCACCGAGGGAGTGCCGGCCGCACGGGCAGGGGTTGGCGGCCAGCACCAGCAGGAATCTCGCGGGCAGCCGCACCACTCCGGCGCTCCGCGCCACCACCACGTGCCCGGACTCCAACGGCTGGCGCAACGCGTCCAGCACCCGTACCGAGAATTCCGGGGCCTCATCCAGAAAGAGGATGCCCCGATGGGCCAGGGAGACCGCGCCGGGCCGCGGCAGACCGTTGCCCCCGCCGACCAGCGACTGCATCGTCGCGGAGTGATGCGGCGCGCAGTACGGCGCGCGGGTGACCAGCGGCTCCCCCGGCGGCAGGAGCCCCGCCACGGAGTGCACGGCGGTGACCTCCAGGGCCTCCGTCCTGGTCAGCTCCGGCAGGATGGCGGGCAGCCGCTCGGCCAGCATCGTCTTGCCCGCGCCCGGCGGGCCGGTGAGCATCAGATGGTGGCCGCCCGCCGCGGCGACCTCCAGCGCCCTGCGGGGCAGTTCCTGTCCCGCGACGTCCGCGAGATCCGGCACGCCGCCGTCGCCCCGGCCGGAGCCTCGGACGAGGCCGGTGCCGGTCCCGGCGCCGGGCACCAGCAGCCCGGCCAGCATCGTGCCCGGGCGCCCCTCGTCGTCGTTCCTCGGTTCGTCCGGCACCGGCTCGTCGCAGAGCACCGCGATCAGCTGCCGCAGACTCCGCACCCCGAGCACCGAGACGCCGGGCACCAGCGCCGCTTCCCCCGCGGTCTGCTCGGGCACCACGACCTGGCGGTAACCGGCCTCCGCCGCGGCCAGCACGGCGGGCAGCACGCCCCGGACCGGCCGCACCCGGCCGTCGAGGCCGAGCTCCCCGATCATCACCACATCGGCGATGGACGCCGGGTCGATCCGCTCCGCCGCCCCCAGCACCGCGCAGGCCACCGCCAGATCGAAGCCCGAGCCGCCCTTGGGCACGGAGGCCGGTGAGAGCCCGACCGTGAGCTTCTTCTGCGGCCATTCGGCCCCGGAGTTCACCACCGCGGCCCTGACCCTGTCCCGGCTCTCCACCAGGCTCTTGTCCGGCAGGCCCACCAGGGTGAACGCCGCCACCCCCGCCTCCAGGTCCGCCTGGACCTCCACCACCACGCCCTCGACGCCCACCAGCGCCACCGAGCACGCCCGCGCGAACCCCATCAGGCCACCCCCCGCACGTGCTCCACGACGGGTGCCCCGCGCCGCGGCAGCACCACCCCGACCAGGTCGATCCTGACCCCGCCGGACGGCCCGCCGTGCCGGTGCAGCCAGACCTCCGCCAAATGGCGCAGCCGTTCCGCCTTGGCCGGTGTGACGGCGGCCATCGGGTGCTCGAACGGCCCCGCTCTGCGCGTCTTCACCTCGCAGAGCACGAGCACGTCGCCGTCCAGCGCGACGATGTCGATCTCACCGGCGCGACAGCGCCAGTTCCGTTCCCGTACGGACATGCCGGCGTCGGTCAGCATCCGTGCCGCCAGATCCTCGCCGTACCGCCCGAGCGCTCCCCGTGCGTTCATGTCGGAACCACCTCCGGGACCGACTCTGACGTGTCCGGCCCCGGCTTGTGGATCTTGGTGGACAACTCCGGGATTGTGGATATCCCGGCCACTCGTGCGAGGGAATCACCCCCGAAGAGGGATCACGGTCCCACGAAACGGGCAGTTCCCGGAACGGTCGGTCCCCGGCCGAGGACGAGCCCTCGTCGGGGACGAAACCCTGGGCGGGGACGTTCTCCGCGCGGGGTCCCTCGCGGACAGCCCCGGCCCCTGGGGGAGAGCAGGATCAGCCGCCCCCTGCGAGTGGGCTCAGCCGCCCGGGAGTTCGAGATCGCTCTTGTTGAGCTCCTCGATGTTGACGTCCTTGAACGTCAGCACGCGTACCTGTTTGACGAAACGGGCGGGCCGGTACATGTCCCAGACCCAGGCGTCCGCCATCGACACTTCGAAGAACACCTCGCCCTGGACCGAGTGCACCTGCATCTCGTAGTCGTTGGTGAGGTAGAAGCGCCGTTCGGTCTCGATCACGAATTTGAACAGACCGACGACGTCTCGGTACTCCCGGTAGAGCTTCAGCTCCATCTCGGTCTCGTACTTTTCGAGGTCCTCGGCGCTCATTGGCATGTTCCCCTTCAGCCGTGCGTCCCCCTATTGTGCGCCAGGGCCCGGCTCCCCGGGCGCTCAGGCGAATTCGGGGGACAGAACCACTGGCGTACGCGGAGGCCCCTCGTCGAGCAGCGTGCGCAGCAGCTCGGCGAGTCTGGTCGGGTACACCGTCTCACGCGCCGCCGACAGTTCGGCGGAAGTCCACCATCTCAGCCCCGCGACGCTGCGCTGTTCCAGCCCGGTCAGCCCACGGGTGTCGGTGGCGGTCTGCGTCGTACGGGCCAGGTAGTACCACTCGTCCTGCTCCCAACGGCGCCCGTCGAAGGGGAACGAGCACATCCGCCGCCAGAGCAGCGGGCCCAGCCGGACATCGCTGATGCCGGTCTCCTCCGCGAGCTCGCGCAGCGCGGCCTGCTCCCGGGTCTCCTCGCCCTCCAGGCCACCGCCCGGGGTGAACCACCAGGTGGACGTGGGGTCCGTCGGTTCGTATCCGTGGATCAGGAGGATCCGGTCCTCGGGGTCCAGCAGCACCACACGGGCGACCTTCCGCTTCTCAATGCGCATCCGTCGCCGTCCCTTCCCGCTGCTCCGCTGCCGATCGCCCGCCCGGTGCCGACCGCGTCCCCTGTGGCGACCGCTCCCCCTGAGCCGATCGTCGCTTCCGGGCCACGCGTGCGGACCGCGCCGCGATCGGGCCGTACGCGGCGCCGCCGAGGATGAGCACCATGCCCGCCACGACGGCGGCCAGTTGCAGGCGCAGAGGGCCTGGCGACGAGACTCCGCCGGGCAACGCGGCGAAGGCCGCCGGCCGCTCGACCATGCCGTCCATCGGCCAGGCGATGGCGTCGACCCGGGCTCGTACCGCGCCCCGCGGCACGGAGCCCTGTCCCGGGTCGTCCAGATGGACCCGCGAGTCGAGGGAGGACCGGCGTTCGTCGCCGAGCAGGAAGAGCTGCCCCTCGGGCACGTCGGCCGAGAAGCTGTTCCCCGAGGCGGGCTCCCGCCGCTGCAGATACGGTTCCTCAACGGCCTGGCCGTTGATGGTGAGCCGGCCCTTGTCGCAACAGGCGATCGTGTCCCCGCCGATTCCGACGACCCGCTTCACCATGGGCATGTCGCCCCAGGTCTGATCGGTGAAGACCACCACGTCGCCACGGCGCACCTCGTCGCCGTCGATCCTCTGGGCCAGTACCCGGTCACCGGCGTGCACCGTCGGCGTCATGGACTCGGTCGGCACCGTGTACGGCTGGTACACCACGGCTCCCCACGCGAAACCGCCGAGGAAGAGCACACAGCCGACGGCCACGGCCAGCCCCGACAGCGTGCTGCCGAGCCGCCCGCGGCCGTCGCCCGTACGTCCTGTTCCACTCATCCCAGCGTCCCTCCCCGTCGGAGATCGGCAATCGCTGATCCGAGTCGGCACCCTACCCGGCGGTACACCCCCTGGTCAGCCTCCTGCGACGCCACAGGACGAGGGGCACGGCACCGGCCAGGCCGAGCGCTCCGGGGGCCAGGCCCATCGCCGTGTTCACCGTCGCGTTGATCCCGGGCTGGTCGAAGGTCTTCGGGACGGGCAGGGTCGCCCAGCGGTTGATCGGCCACGCCACGACGATGGCGCGTCCGACGACCTCGTCGTTGGAGACCGTGCCGCCTCCGGGTAGCTCCTGGTGGTAGCGGGAGTCGAGGGAGTTCTGACGGTGGTCGCCCATCACCCAGATCCGGCCCTCGGGAACCGTGATCGGACCGAACGGCTCGTCGTTGCAGGGCGTGTTCCCCGGGAAGATGAAGGACTTGTCGTCGAGGGCCTTGCCGTTGACCACGACCGGGCCGTTCTTCTTGCACTCGACCGTGTCGCCGCCGACCGCGATGACCCGCTTGATCAGGTCCTTCTCCTCCGCGGACGGCATCAGTCCGATGAAGCTGAGGAACTTCTGCACCACGTTCGGCTCGGGGGCCTGGGTGTTCTCCAGCCAGCCGCCCGGGTCGTGGAAGACCACGACCTCGCCGCGTTCCGGTTCCGCGCCGAACCAGGGCGTCAGCTTGTCGACCAGCACCCGGTCGCCCCGTTGCAGCGTGTTCTGCATCGAATCCGAGGGGATCGAGAACGCCTGCACCAGAAACGTCTTGATCAGCAGCGCGAGAACCAGCGCGATGCCGATGAGCAGGGGCAGCTCCTTCCAGAAGGAGCGCGGCTTCTGCTGTCCCGTACCACCGCGCGAGGAGTCGCCGTCAGTCCCCGCTCGGTCAGCCGTCGCCCCGTCGGACCCGACGTTCTCCGGCCGGTCCTCGGGTTCGTGTCCGGATCGTGCGCCGACCGCCAAGTCCCCCACATCCACTCCTTACTCCGTGCCGCCGCCCGCGTCCCAGCCGACGCAGGCCCACCACTCCCATAACGAGCGGGAGTTCCGCAGGGGTCGGGAGAGGGATCATTCCGTCGGGATCCCTGGACGACACACTATTCGACGGGCCCGATACCCGGGCCGTCCCGGCACGCGCGTCAGGTACCGAGTCGAATGTCGCCGGTTCGTCCAGCTTTCGCCAGTGGGAGAAGGGCCAGGCGATCACCACGGCCCGTCCCACGACGCTGTTCTCGGACACCGTGCCGTGCCCCGGCTCGTCCAGGTGGTAGCGGGAATCGGCCGAATCCGAACGGTGATCGCCCATCACGAAGATCCGCCCCGCCGGAACCTTTACCTCGAATTTGATGAGGGAGGGCGGGTCGCCCGGGTGCAGATAGGGCTCGTCGAGCGGTACGCCGTTGACGGTGATCCGGCCGTCCTCGCCGCAGCACTTCACCGTGTCGCCGCCGACCGCGACCACGCGTTTGATCAGGTCCTGTTCGTCGTCGGACGGCAGCAGGCCGACGAACGTCAGCGCCTGCTTCACCTGCGCCACGACGACGGGCGCGTCCTTCTTGGCGGTGTCCTCCTGCCGCAGCCAGCCGCCCGGGTCCTTGAAGACGACCACGTCGCCACGCTCGGGCCGGGAGCCGAACCACGGCGTCAGCTTGTCCACCAGTACCCGGTCGCCGATCCGGATGGTGTGTTCCATCGATCCGGTGGGGATCACGAAGGCCTGCACCAGGAAGGTCTTGAGGACGAGCGCGATCAGCAGCGCCACGAGGACGAGCAGCGGGATCTCCCGGACGGCCGCCCCGCGCCGTCGCCGCCGGACCCTGCGGGCCCGCTTCCGGCGCTCCGCCCTGGTCGGCAGGGGGTGTATGGGCGCAGAAGGTATGCCGTCCGGGCCCGATGCCTCCGGACCGTCGTCGTCCCGTGGTCGGCCTCGGTCACCCATGGGCTCCACCCGTCGGTGCCCGTACGCCGGTGAAGGCGCCGCTGCCCGGCAGTGAGCCCGTCCGGCCCGGTGGCCAGCCGATCCAGTCCACACGGCCGACCACCATGTCGACCGGGACCATGCCGCCGCCGGGATCACCCAGATGGTCGCGCGAGTCGCGGGAACGGGAACGGTGGTCGCCCATCATCCACAGCGTGCCGTCGGGGACGACGATGTCGAAGCGCACCCGGGACGGCTCGTCCCCCGGGTGCAGGTACTCCTCCGCGACGGAGCTGCCGTTGACCTCGATCCGCCCGCGCCGGTCGCAGCAGACCACCCGGTCCCCTCCCACGCCCACCACCCGCTTCACGTAGTCGGTCTCGGCGGGCTCCGCCAGCCCCAGGGACGCTGCCGCTCCGTGCAGCAGACCGGTGACCGGATTCTGCCTCGGTGGTTCGCGGACGAAGGATCCGGTGCCGTCGAAGACCACCACGTCACCGCGGCTCGGTGCGGAGCCGAAACGATACGCCAGCTTGTTCACCAGCACCCTGTCGCCCACTTCGAGGGTGGGTTCCATCGAGCCGCTCGGGATGAGATAGGGCTGCACCACGAAGGTGCTCAGGAGCAATACGAAGACCACGCAGACCGCTCCGGTCACGGCGGTGCGCCGCCATGGCATCGAGGAGGTCAGCCGGGAGATACGCGCGAAGCGCGGCCGTCCCTCCGACCCTGCTGCGGGTGCGGAGGAGCGGTCGCGCTCCGAGGGCTTGGCTTCCGTGTCCATCGGGGCCAGAGCTTAACCGGCCGACCTGTGGACCCGGGAGTCGGTTCAGTTGTCGCGCTTCTCCTTGATCTTCGCGGCCTTGCCGCGCAGCTCACGGAGGTAGTACAGCTTGGCGCGACGGACGTCACCGCGGGTGACGAGCTCGATCTTCTCGAAGATCGGGCTGTGCACCGGGAAGGTGCGCTCGACGCCGACGCTGAAGGAGACCTTGCGGACCGTGAAGGTCTCGCTGACACCGGCGCCCTGGCGGCGGATGACGACGCCCTTGAACTGCTGGATACGGGAGCGGTTGCCCTCGATCACTCGCACGTGGACGTTGACGGTGTCACCGGGGCGGAACGCCGGGATGTCGGTACGCAGCGACGCGGCATTGACGTCATCGAGCAGGGAAGCCATTTTGTCTGCTTTCTTCGCCGATGCCACAGGTCATCGACGGGAGATCGTGAGGATGGGATGCCGCGCGCGCCGAGCGGGCGTCTGGATCGCTCCCCCGCGTGCGGAGGAGGCGAAGGCCGTTCCCCCTGTGGCAGGGGCGCACGCCGGACGCACAGCAGCGGCCTATTCTTCCACGGCCTCGGGTCTGCGCCAAAATCGGCCCCCGGGTTCCGGGGACCAGCCGAGGATGGAGAGGATCTCGCGGTCCTTCTTGTCGAAGCCGCTCGCCTCGCAGCGCTCGATGAGGTCGGGCCGGTTGAGCGCGGTGCGGCGGAACGCCTCGTCCCGGCGCCAGCGCGCGATCCTGCCGTGGTGACCGCTGAGCAGGACTTCCGGGACGCCCCGGCCGCGCCACTCGGGCGGCTTGGTGTAGACGGGCCCTTCCAGCAGGTTGGCCATCGCGCCGGGGGCGAAGGAGTCGTCCTGGTGCGACTCCGCGTTGCCGAGCACTCCGGGCAGCAGCCGGGCCACCGCCTCCGTGATCACCAGCACCGCGGCTTCCCCGCCAGCCAGCACGTAGTCGCCGATGGACACCTCGACGACCGGTATGCGGGTCGCGTACTCGTCCATCACCCGTCGGTCGATGCCCTCGTAGCGGGCCGGGGTGAAGATCAGCCACGGCCGCTCGGAGAGCTCGACGGCGAGTTCCTGGGTGAACGGACGGCCGCTGGGCGTGGGCACCACGAGCACCGGGGCGTGCGCCCCCGCCTCGTAACCGCTCGCGAGGACGTCGTCCAGCGCGTCCCCCCAGGGCTCGGTCTTCATGACCATGCCGGGGCCGCCGCCGTACGGGGTGTCGTCGACCGTGTTGTGCCGGTCGTACGTCCAGCCCCGCAGATCGTGGACGTGCACGTCGAGCCGGCCGCGGGCGCGGGCCTTGCCGACCAGGGAGACGTTCAGCGGTTCCAGATACTCGGGAAAGATCGTGACGACGTCGAGACGCATCAGGTGTCCTCTCCGGAGCCGGACGCCCGGGTCCCGTCGGCTCCGGTTCCGTCCTTCCGGCTCCCGTCCGCCGCGTCCTCGTCGCGCGAGGAGGCGATCACGGCCTGGGTCTCGTCGATCAGTCCCGGCGGCGGAGCGATCACCGCGCGCTGCTCCTCCAGATCGATCTCGGTGACGATCTCCTCGACGAACGGGATCATCACCTCGCCGCCGTCCGGCCGCTCCACGATGAGCAGGTCCTGGGACGGCAGATGCGTGATCTCGGCGATCCGGCCGATCTCCGTGCCGTCGGCGAGGACGACGTCGAGGTCGATCAGCTGGTGGTCGTAGAACTCCTCGGGGTCCTCGGGGAGCTCGGCCGGGTCGACCTCGGCGATCAGGAGCGTGTTGCGCAGCGCCTCGGCGGCGTTGCGGTCGCGTACGCCCTCGAAGCGCAGCAGCAGCCGCCCGCTGTGCACCCGGCCGGTCTCGATCGTCAGCGGTCCGGTGGAGGCCGGATCGGTGGCGAGCACGGCCCCGGGCGCGAGCCTCAGCTCCGGCTCGTCCGTACGCACCTCGACCGTGACCTCGCCCTTGATGCCATGGGCACGGCCGATCCGCGCGACTACCAACTGCACCTTGTGTTTCTCCTGTCCCTAGGACCCTGTTCCACCCGACCCCGTCCCACGACGCCCCGAACCCCTGTCGTACGACGACGGGCCGGGGCGGGCGTATGGCCCTCCCCGGCCCGTGCCGGTGTTCAACTCTCTCAGCGAACCTGGTCCACATCGACGAGGTCGACGCGGATACCACGACCACCGATGGCGCCCACGACGGTACGCAGCGCGCGTGCGGTGCGGCCGTTGCGGCCGATCACCTTGCCGAGGTCATCGGGGTGGACCCGGACCTCCAGCACGCGACCGCGGCGCAGGTTGCGCGAGGCGACCTGCACGTCGTCGGGGTTGTCGACGATGCCCTTCACGAGGTGCTCGAGAGCCTCCTCGAGCATGCTCAGGCCTCGGTCGACTCGGCGGGAGCGGCCGCGTCAGCAGCCTCGTCCGCCTTCTTGTCGGACTTCTTCGCCTTCTGCGTGATGGCCTCGCCCTTGGCCTCCTCGCCGTCGCTCAGGCTCTCGAAGAGGGCCCGCTTGTCGGCCTTCGGCTCCGGCTGCAGCAGCGGCGCGGGGGCCGGGAGACCCTTGTGGGCCTGCCAGTCACCGGTGAGCTTCAGGATCGCGAGAACCGGCTCGGTCGGCTGGGCGCCGACGGAGAGCCAGTAACGCGCGCGCTCCGAGTTGACCTCGATGCGCGAGGGGTTCTGCACCGGGTGGTACAGGCCGATCTCCTCGATGGCCCGGCCGTCACGGCGGGTACGGGAGTCGGCGACGACGATGCGGTAGTGAGGCGAACGGATCTTGCCCAGACGCTTCAGCTTGATCTTGACTGCCACGGGAGTGGTGTCTCCTGGTCTATGACGTGATTGGGCACGACGAAATGCCACGTGGGGTTGCGGTACTCGGGTGCCCGATGGACGCGTCAGCCGGAGGAGAGAGGGGTCCTGTGCGGCTGTCGAGTACAGCTAGCCATTGTGCCACACCCCATGGGGTCACCTCACAGCGACCGCCGGTTCCGGAATGCGGAACGGCTTTCCGCAGCCTCCGCAGACGATCGGCGCCTGCGCCAGGACCGACGGGACGACCCGCACGTTGCGACCGCAGTCGCAGACGGCCTTGACGCGAACACCTCCCCCGGAGGAGCCGTGCCGGGCGGCGGGCCCGCGGAACGAACGCTTGGTGTCGGCGGCGGTGGCGACGGTGTGCGCCTTGAGGGCGCGCTGCAGCCGCTCGATCGTCGGGCGGTACCGGCGCTTGGCCTCGGGGTTGAGTGCGACCAGCGAGAAGCCGCTGCTGGGGTGGGGCTCCTCGGCGTGGTCGAGACCCAGTTCCTCGGCGATCGCGAGGAATCGACGGTTGTGATAACGGCCGGCCCGCGAGGTGTCACGCACACCTCGCGCGGCGGCGATGCCATGGACTGCCTCGTGCAGCAGTCGCTCGAATGAGAGTTCGGCGCCACAGGCGGACGAGGACTCTCCGATCAGGGACTCGGGAGCGGCGAGATCCGGCAGCTCGGGGTGGTACCGCTGAATGTCGGCCCACGCCTGCGCCAGCTCCGCGGCAAGTACAGGTGGTGTCGTGCTCACGTCGTGACAACGAGCGCGAGTGCCCCGGTGTTCCGATTCCGGGCCATCCCAAATAATTTGCACGTACCAGTCAGTTGCCGTTGATGCGTCCTGACGAGGGCGGGTGCGCAGATCTGCGGAGAACTCTCACAGCTCACGCCAAGGTGGTACGTAGCGACTCGTACGCCTGGACGTGTAGACGGGTGTGTAGACGGCAACCGTACGCGGGCCGCCCAGCGGCCTCCGAGGCGGGTGCGTGTTCCCGGGACGGGTACGGCGCCGCCGACGGGCGCACCGCCGACGAGGAGAAGCTGTCGGCCGGGCCGTGCGGGTGCGCGCCGACGGCGCGGCGTCCTCGACGTGCCCGGTTCCGCGTGTCGGGTAAGACTGGGTGAGGAACGGGCAACAGGCGTACGGAACACCCGCTTTCCGGTGTCCGCCTGTGGGCGCCCGTTTTCCAGCGCCCGCGCGCCGACGGGGCGGCCGTGCCGCGTGCCCTCGACGAGGAGGCCGCCTCCCGGAGGCGAGTGGCGGGCGCGCGGTTCCCCGGCCCGTGGAGGGCGGCGCGGACGCGACGGGGGCACCACTCGGGCACGACCGATCGGACAGGACCTACCTCTCGGCGGATTGGGGCGCTTCCATGACACGTACGCTCGTCCGGCACCACGGCCACGCGGACACGGCCGGCCCGGTGGCCCCCGGTACTCGCGCCCGGGACTGGGCCGAGATCCAGGAGCGGATGCTCGCACCGCTGTACGAGGCGGTGTACGAGCGGCTCGAAGTGGGAAAAGGCACCCGGTTGCTCTCCCTCGGCTGCGGCTCCGGTCTCGCGCTGCTGATCGCCGCCGCGCGCGGGGCGCGCGTCACCGGCGTCGACACCGACCCGGACCGGCTGGAGCTCGCACGGGCCCGGCTGCTGTCCGGTGCGTCGGGCGACGGGGACCCCGGCACGGCGCGGCATCGGCTCGTGGCCGGTGATCCCTCGGAGGCGACCCCGGTGGACGGAACGCCGTACGACCTGATCACGGCGTTCACCCCGCTCGGGTGCTCGGACGGCGACGACGAGCGGCTCGCGGCGACGCTGCGCGCCGCCGTACCGCTGGCCACCCGGGGAAGCGCGGTCGTCCTGACCGGGTGGGGTCCGCCGGAGCGGTGCGCGACGGCTCCGGTGCTGCGGGTGGCGGGCCGGGGTTCCGACGGGGGCCGGGCGTCACGTTCCGGCGGCTGGCGTCCGCCGCGCCGGGACGACCTCGAAGAAGTGGCGTTCCGCGCGGGGCTGATGCCGGACGGTTCCGGGAGGGTGGCGTGCCCGTTCGGTTACGCGGACATGGAGAGCGCGGTCCGGGGACTGCTGTCCACCCGGCTGTTCGACAGGGCGGTGCGGGCGAGGGACCGGCGCCGGGTGGAGAGCGAGGTGGTGCGGGCGCTGCGCCCGCACCGGCGGCGGGACGGCAGCGTCTGGATGCCGAACGTCTTCCGCTATCTCGTGTGCACCGTCTGAGGCGGCTGTCCTGCCCGCGCGGCTACGACCTGCTGGACGTGTCCTGTCACACCCGCCGAGGCGACGGGTTCCCGCGCCTCCGAAGGGTCTCCCCCTTCTGTGCGCCGCCGCTGTGCGCGGTCCGTTCCCTACGCGGTCCGTTCCGTACGCCTCCGTACGCGGGCCGGGGCGTCTTGAAACCTCGTCCCCCTGCACACGTCCGGGTGATGACGTCGCTATGTGCCCAGGCGGGTGATGCCCGCCGCCCGGTAGGCCTCGGCCTCGTCCAGGGTCTCGTTCGCCAGCAGGGCATCGGCCAGCGCATCCAGCCGGTCCCGGTTCTCGCGCAGCAGCCCGCACGCCGCCTCGTAGCACTCGTCGACGATGCGCCGCATCTCGCTGTCCACGGCGTCCAGCGTCGCGGGGGCGGCCGACAGTCCGTACGCCTGCTGGGCGTCGGCCGGGATGGCCGTCAGTCTGCCGACCCTGGGGCTCATGCCCCAGCGGCCGACCATGCCCCGGGCCAGTCGGGTGACCTGCTCCAGGTCGCTCTCGGCGCCGGTGGTGACGACTCCGAAGACAACCTGTTCGGCGGCCATCCCGCCGAGCGCGCCGATGATCCGGCCGCGCAGGTAGTCCTCCGTGTACGCGTACTTGTCGGCCTCCGGTGTGGAGAGGGTGACGCCCAGGGCCCGGCCGCGCGGCACGATGGTGACCTTGCGGACCGGGTCCGCCCCCGGCTGGACCATGCCGAGCAGGGCGTGGCCGCTCTCGTGGTACGCGGTCCTGCGGCGTTCCTCGTCGGACATGACCAGTGAGCGTTCGGCACCGAGCTGGATCTTCTCCAGGGCGTCCGAGATGTCGGAACGGTTCACCTCGGCCTGCCCGCGCTTGACGGCGAGCAGCGCGGCCTCGTTGGCCAGGTTGGCGAGATCGGCGCCGGTCATGCCGGGGGTCGTGGTGGCCACCTGGCCCAGGTCCACGTTGTCGGCGAGCGGGATCCGGCGGGTGTGGATCTCCAGGATCGCCTCCCTGCCGTTCCGGTCGGGCGGGCTGACCTGGACGATCCGGTCGAAGCGGCCGGGCCGGGTCAGGGCGGGGTCGAGAACGTCCGCGCGGTTGGTGGCGGCAAGGACGACGACGCCCTCGGAGCCGGAGAAGCCGTCCATCTCGGTGAGGATCTGGTTCAGTGTCTGCTCGCGCTCGTCGTGGCCGCCCATGCCGGCGCCGCCTCCCCGGGCCCGCCCGATGGTGTCGATCTCGTCGATGAAGACGATCGCGGGGGCGACCTTGCGCGCTTCCTCGAACAGTTCCCGGACCCGGCTCGCGCCGACGCCGACGATCATCTCGATGAACTCGGAGGCCGACGCCGAGAAGAACGGCACCCCCGCCTCGCCCGCGACGGCCCGGGCGAGCAGGGTCTTGCCAGTGCCGGGCGGACCGACGAGGAGCACGCCCCCGGGCATCCGGGCGCCCATCCTCCGGTACGCCTCCGGGTTCTTCAGGAAGTCCACGACGTCGTCGAGTTCGCCCTCGACCTCGTCGATCCCGGCCACGTCCTCGAAGGTGGTGCGCTTGTGGGCCTCCAGTTCGACGGGCTTGGGCGGGGCCTTGCGGCCGAGGCCGCCGAGCCCGCCGCCCATCCCCCGGGCCATCCGCCGGGCGACGAACACCCAGAGCAGCACGAGCAGCAGCATCGGGGCCAGCGAGATCAGCAGGTTCGCGAGGAAGCTCCGCTGGTGCACGACGGGCTCGGCCGTGACCGTGACATCGCTCCTGACCAGTTCGGCCCAGAGGTTGTCGTCGGCGAAGGCGGGGCGCTGGGTGACGAACCTGGTGTACTTGTGGTCGGTCCCCGGGACCTTCGCCTCCTTCTTGAGCTGCCCCTCGATGGCATCGCCCTTGGAGTAGATCTTGGCCACGTTCCCCGAGGTGACCTGCTTGCTGAACTCCGTGTAGGAGACCGACCGTTCCCCGGCACCGTTGAAGAAGGACAGCACCAGGTTGGCGAGCAGGTAGACGGCGAGCGCGGTCAGCAACAGTCCGCCCCAGCCTCCCGGCATCTTCCGGCCCTGCGGCGGGGGCGGCGGGGCGCCCTCGGAACGCCACGGCTGGTCGGTGCGATCGCGCGGAGGTACGGGACTGGTCACGCATGCTCCTCTTCCGGCAGCCGTTAGACGTGACATTAGATGAAAAATCGGATCATGGCTCCTCCTGAGCCCGTCCGGTCGGCCCGAGGGAGCAAAGCCTCACGGAAGAAGCCACGGGGTGACGGCCGCAGAAAGACGGCCGCAGGAAGACGTCCGAAGGTTACGGCCGGAAGGAGACGGCCACAGAGCGGCTTCGGAGACATGCGCGAGGGGCGCCCGCCCGCCCCCGCTTTCAGGGGGCGGTGGGGGGTATACCGGGGCGGGGGGGGGCCCACCCAAACGGGCTACCGGGCCCCCCACCGCCCCCCGCCCCGGCCGGCGGCGC